>JAUMVL010000249.1 GCA_030530185.1 Clostridia bacterium
TGTGTATGCCATCACATACCGACGTTTGATGACGGAGCGCCGCTCCGGCTTCCATACTCCCGTTCGGTTTGTGGTCGCCCTCCGAAGCCCATTCGATCGGCCGCCTTTGACTGCGATCCCACCGCCCGCAGCTCTCTTGGCAAACGCACATCCGATTTACTTACGCTTCTTCATCGGTTTGCATCAGCATAACATAGAATGCTTTCGCTGTCAATGATTTTATATTATATTTTTGCTGCGTGATTCCCATTCTGTTTTTCCCGCCACGGGGCCCACCCCGGTTCAAAAAGAATCGTGCAGCGCTCCTGCCACGCCTTTTCAAAAAATCGTGCGTTCTTCCGTTCCGGCCCTCTCCCGTCAAACTGTCCGAAAAACCGCTGTATCCACATAGATTGGTGGATATATATGAAGTTATCCACCGCTCAAAACCGCTGAAATTCATAATTTCTACATAAATTTGTGGAGGAATGTGGATAACTTGGTGGACGGTGTGGAAAACGGAAAAAGTCCGTTGCTGTCCGATAAACCGGATTTTTCCAATGAATTTCTGTTCGAAAAAGCGTGTATGGTCCCCGTAAAATTTCTCCGGGTACTGCTGCCGGAACGCATCGTCCCCTGCCGAGCAGCCTGCCGCACGATCCCAAACAGAAATCTTTTTCAAGAATATGTAAAATTGCTCTTGCGTGTCGGGCAAAAATATGGCACTATTATAGAGGGAGTTTCTCCGATTCTCAAATACAAGAGGGGATAAGAACGTATGAAAGGACTTTTCAACTGGCTGAACAAGACCAAGGTCTTCCGCGATTTAAGTCCGCAGGAGTTTGCTTGGGTGCTGTACGATGTGGGCAACTCGGCATACACGATGCTTGCCTGCTCGCTGATCCCGATTTGGTTCAAAGCGCTCGCCGTCAAAGAGATCGCCGAGGATGTCGCCGCAGAAGGCTTTTTGACCCAGAAGGCAGCCACCGGCACCTACTCGCTGACGATCGCAATCGTTACGGTCATTATTGCGCTGCTCGGACCTGTGCTCGGCGCTTTTGCAGACCGCAAGGACATGAAGAAAATCTTCTTCACGACAACCGTTGCGATCGGCGTCATCGGCTGCCTTTTAAACAGCGTCGCATGGAGCTGGATCCTGTTCCTCGTCATCTATGTCATCACGAAGGTCTCCTATCAAGCGTCGCTGACGTTCTATGATTCGATGCTCAACGACGTCACGACCGAGGAACGCATGGATCAGGTTTCCTCCTACGGTTATGCCTGGGGCTACATCGGTTCCTGCATCCCGTTCCTTGTCGCGCTCGTTGCATACATCTTAAGCGGCGGCCTTTCGGAAAACCTCATGCTGTTCCCGCCGCTGGTCGGCAAAATCATCGGATTCGGCATCACCGCGGCCTGGTGGATGCTCGTCACAATCCCGCTCATCAAGAATTATAAGCAGTCCAATTACGTCGAAGCGGAGCACCACTCCGTGGGCGAGACATTCAAGGGCATCCTCAACACGTTCAAAAGAATTGCAATCCATGATAAGAAGGTCCTGTTCTTCCTGATCGCGTTCTTCCTCTACATCGACGGTGTCGGCACGATCATCGACAACTGTATCAACATCGGCACCGCGCTCGGTTTGAATACGGTCGGTCAGGTCGTATTCCTCCTCGCGACGCAGGTTGTTGCCTGGGTCGGCTCGCTGGTCTTTGCGTCGCTGTCCAAGAAGTTCAAAACCGTCCCGCTGATTCTCATCTGCATCGCGGGATACTTCTGCGTCTGCCTGTATGCGCTCACGCTCAAAACGCTGCTCGACTTTGGCATCCTTGCCTTCGGCGTTGGCTGCTTCCAGGGCTCGATCCAGTCGCTGTCCCGTTCGTACTATTCCAAGATCATCCCGCCGGAGAACTCCGGCGAATACTTCGGCATCTACGATATCTTCTCCAAGGGTGCGTCGTTCCTCGGCTCGGCTCTGATCTCGGTCGTTATGTTCATCCCGGGTGGCAACATCAACATCGCGGTCGGCTCGCTTGCGATCTTCTTTGCACTCGGCTTCGTGTTCCTGATCATCTCCTCGAAGCAGAAGAGCATCAACCGCGACGCCGCCGTATAAACTGCAAAGCGAAGATACAAAAGGAACCGCTTGGGCGGTTCCTTTTCTGTTGAAATGCTTCTGCTTCCGGCGATTGAAACACCGAATGATTTTCGATTTATTTCTTTTTTGAGGATGCATCTCGTTTCATTCTTTCCGTTTCACGGGAAGCGCGCATCAGATCATAGAAGGTTTGCCGATCCTCTTTTTTCATCTCGAGCTGATCGGCCCAAATACGATCGACCTCATGCTCGCTGCGTTCTTCAAGCACGTCTTTCAGCAGTTTACTCCAAAATCCCATCTGCCTTCACTCCGATCGGCAATTTATTTTCCCCGTCCGCAGCGGATAAGCGCCTTCTCTTTTCCAATTACTTCCGTTCGTTGAGATACCGGCAGGCGGCGAGCGCAGCGGTTGCACCGTCGGCAACGGCGGTGGTGA
>JAUMVL010000250.1 GCA_030530185.1 Clostridia bacterium
TATATGGAACGGGCGGGCGCTCGCGTGTGCGCGAGAGGCTGCGGACTGCACCGAAGTCGGTGGCGCGGAGGCGGCGGGTCTCATTTTCGTGGCATCACGAAAATGGTCAGAGGGAGAGCGGGACGACGATGCCGCGCCGGGAAATAGAAAAGCGGAACTGCCTACAGTCTGTTGGCAGCTCCGCTATTATTCTTTCCGTTCCAAATCGCCGGTGAGCCATTCAAGGGAAACGCCGAGGACGCGGGCGAAGATGGCAAGCTCATAGTCGGTCACGAAGCGGTCGCCGGTCTCGATGCGGCTGATGGCCTCCCTGCCCAGACCAACACCGCAGACCTGCATCTTGGCGGCAAGGGCATCTTGGGATAGGCGCTGGGCAGTTCGCGCCTGATGTATTCGGTCGCCGGAGATATTGGCCCGCCCGGAGTAATCATATATTTTCATAAGCCGTCCCTCCATTCTGCTTGACAATACCATTTTTTACGGATAATCTTGTAATAAAGATTTACAAAATATAAGAAAGCGGAGAAAAAAGACGAAAAGATTTACAATATGCCGGAATGCGGACACGAGCGCATCACACAAATGTGAGGCGGCAGACTGTATCGCAGCGGAGTTGTTTTTGAATAGCGTAAGCTGGCCGGGACGATGCGCCCGGCTCAAACCAGCTTGAACAAGCTCAAACCACAAAAACGGAGAAAGGATGAAAGAAAATGACAAGGGAAAAAGACAGGCGGAGGTGGAGCCTGCGGCGACTGGCGGTGACGGCGGCGGTGGTTGCGCTGTGCGCGTTGCTGGCCGGATGCGGCGGCGGGGACACAGGCGACAAGATCAGCGCACCATTTGAAAGCGGAAAGTGCAAGGGCATGGAGTTGGAGGTTGTCAAAAGCCAACTGGCAGAAGCGGGCTTCACCAACATTCAGGAAAAGCCGCAGGAGACGGCGACGGAATTTCTCGCAGACAGCGTTATCTCGGTGAAGATCGGCTCGAACACAAGCTGGAACAGCGCCAACACATGGAAGCCGGATACAAAGATCATCATTGAGTATTACGCCTATACAGGCATCCGGCATATTGATGTGACGATGGATATTGCTGTTGGTGGTGAGGATGGGAAGCCGGTATTTACCGTGCAGACCAGCTTGCCAGATGGAACGAAATTGAGCGCAGAGCTTTCCTACAATGGCGAACTGGCGGGCGGGCGCGAGGACTATGTGGAGACGCAGACCATCACGGTACAAGACGGTAAAGCGCAGACAGCGCCATTCACAAAGGACGGAGAGATGCTGACGGGGCAATACCGCTTTGGCGTGGTCATGTTCCCGGCGGAGCAGAGCCAACAGGTGCAGGAGATCGTGGGCGCGTCCGGCGAGGCCATGCGCGGTGCGCTGGTGGAAAAGGACGGAGACTACAGCTATATCGCCGCGTCGATGGAATACACATCCCATGTTGCGGAGACCGTTGAGAAGATCAGCGAGGAGGAGCTGCGGGAGAAACTAAAGACTGCGCTTTCCGGTTTTGGCGACGACTGCACCATCAGCAAAGATGGGTATGTTTACACCGTGAACGTGTGGCAGGAGGGCTTGGCACAGACGGCTATGCTCGCGCAGACCGGCGACAAGGACGCGAAAGAGGCATGGGATAAAATCGCATACACAACCATGCAAGCCTCGGATAGCCTGCAAGAGCTGCTGACGGCCAGCGGGTACGGGGACTACATGGTACAGATACAGGTTTTGAACGACAAAAACCACGATAACACATTGTTGACGGTGACCATGGGAATGGCATCGTATAACTGCGTTTCCTAACCAGCGAAAAAATTTTTCAGGATTAGCAACTTCCGCAGGTTTTTCGTGATAATATCATACCGTGGAATAAAGCCCGTGGCGGAAACGCTGCGGGCTTTGCCATTGGTGCGTCCTGCGCCGGTCGAAGCCCTGCGTTCCTACGCGGGGTATTTCCGTAGGCCGGGCGGGATGCACGACTATCTGGAGGTGTGAAATGCCGAAGCGGAGCGAGAAGCGCAACACCGCCAAGGCTGCATACATCGCCCGCAAGGCGGCGGGCGAGGAAGTAAGCCTGCGGGAGCTGGCGCAGGAGCAGGGCGTGAGCTATCAAACCCTGCGGAATTGGAAAGCGGCGGACAGGTGGGACGAAGCTCTGCCAAAGAAGCGGCGGGGCGGTCAACCGGGAAACCGCAACAGCGCAGGAAAGAAAAACGCTGCCGGAAGCCATGCGGGCGCACCGGCGGGAAATAAGAACGCAGAAAAGGACGGAGCGTACAGCGCCGTCTTTTTTGATATGCTCTCGGACGCAGAGCGGGAGATCGTACAGCAAACGCCGCTGGGAAGCCGCGCCGCGCTGGAGCATGAAATGCAAATCCTGAAATTCCGGGAGCATAAGATACTTGCTAAAATCGCGGAGTATGAGAAAGCCCCGGAGGAAAGCCTGTATATCAACAGCCTAATGGACATGAGAGTGCCGGGCGGACGCGGCAAGGACAAGCGGGACGG
>JAUMVL010000251.1 GCA_030530185.1 Clostridia bacterium
TATTCGTACCCAAAAGGCACTGAAAGCATATGAACAGTAACATCGGGGAGGACACCATGGAGCAGCAGACGGAACAGTTCATCGGGGAAAACGGCGGCAAACGCGGCGCGCGTGATCGCGCAGAGCGACTTCTCAATGAGCGTGGTGTGTCGCTCTCGGTCGGCATGGGGCTTGCGCGGCGCGTCGCGTGCAACGGATATGTCTATCGGGAAGCGCACATCGATTCCTGTTGCCAGCTGCGCGGAGGATGGGCGATTCGCCTGACGGAAGGCCAGCGATTACAATGGCATACCCGTTCGATGCCTATGATTCCCGCGTATTATCAGCCGGTCGATACGATCCAAGCGGACGCGGCGGGCGGCGCAATCCTCGTTTGGGAGTACGCAATGGGAAACGGCGCGGCGTATCCGCAGCCCGGCGGATATTTCGAGCTTTCGGCGGACGGCGAGCCGCTGATCTCATTTTCTCTGAAAAAGGACAGCCATCTGTATGAAAAGGAAAGAGGAGTGCGGCTCTATCTGGAGGTGCGGCGCAAAAAGCTCGCTTCGCCCGGGGAGAGCTTCACACTCGATTCGTTTGTACGCGACGAGAGCATTTATATCAACGGAATCGCATATCTGTATTTGCCGCAAAGCGTGCTGCGCGGACGGGAAAAGCTGACGCTCTGCGTTAAGGCGCACAACGCGGACGGCGCTTCCCGCCGCTGGTTCCGGATCGGGTATTGCTTTCAGATTTTGGATTGCGACCTGTCGGCGGGCATCGAGACCGTGCTTTCGCCTAAAAAACAAAGAAGCATTGACAATAAGCCGGTGTATTTCGGGGATATTCACATTCATACGGGACAGACCGAGAGCCTGCACGGAAACGGCTGCGGACGAAAGAGTGTGCGCCACAATCTGACCTATGCGCGGGATATTGCGGGACTGGACTTTTGCGCGATCACCGATCACGACTGGCAGTTGGACGCAGAGGATTGGCACAGGGTGCGCGAGGAGAACGATCGTTTCAACCGGGATGGGCAATTCGTCGCGCTGCACGCTTACGAGTGGACGTCCGGCAATTACGGACACCGCAACGTGTATTTCTGTACCGATACACTGCCGAAGGATTTGGCGCCGTTCGATTTTCAGGCGGTGCCGCACAAGCTGAAAAAGTACGGTCGTGCGACGCCGAACGATCCGACCCCGAGCGATCTTTGGCAATGGCTGGACGCGCTCAAAACGGAGGCGATGACGATTCCGCATCATCCGAACGCCGAGCAGTTTCCGCTGGATTTTTACCGCTTCTTCAACGAGCGCTATGACCGCTGCGTGGAGGTGTATTCCAACTGGGGCTGCTTCCTCCCGTCGGGAAAGGCATTGAACCTGTGCTGTGACCGCATTGACGCTTTGGATTATACGCGCTATGCGGGCAAGCTGCACTTTGGCTTTTTAGCTTCCTCGGACGGACACGATTCCAACGCGGGTGAGGCGAATCTGACCAAGCCGATGCGGCAGATGGCGCATTACGCGGGCAGCGGCAGGGTCGCGGTTTTCGCAGATGCGTTGACGCGCAAAGGCGTGTTCGATGCGATCTACAACCGTCGCTGTTATGCGACGACCGGCGCGCCGATTCTGTTGACCTTCTCGATCGACGGGTTCGAGATGGGCGCGAAAATTCACGAGCCGTCGGAAACGCTGCGGGTACGGCTGCATGTAATCGGTACGGAGCCGATCGCGCGCGTGACACTGTATCGAAACACGGAACCGATCCAAACCGCTGCGCCGTGTGAAACGGCATACGAAATGACATCGGAGATCGAAGCCGTATCCGGCGCATATTACGTTGCGGTCGAACAAACGGACGGGGAATATGCATGGTCGAGTCCGATCCTGTATGCACCCGAAGCAAACCAAGAACACCATTCCAAGGAGGAATAAACGATGAAACTGCCTGCGTCCCTTATCAAGTCCCCGACCGTCACAAAGCCCGAAAAGTGGCTCGGCTATCTCATCGGTCCTGCCGGCGCGCTGCTCTTAAACGCCGTGCTGAACACCTATCTGAACGTGTATTACACCGATGTATTGAACCTCACGCCGCTTTGGGGCGGGGCATTCCTTACGATCTTCCCGATCGTATCCAAGATCATCGACGCGATCACCAACGTCATCATGGGACAGGTCATCGACCGCACCAGGACCAAGGAAGGCAAGGCTCGCCCCTGGCTGCTTCTCTCAGCAATCCTCGTTCCCGTCACGGGCATTCTGCTCTTTGCGGTGCCGAACGCTTCCGATACGGTCAAGGCGATCTGGGTCATGCTCTCCTACAACCTGTTCTATTCGTTTGCGTTCACGATCTATAACATGAGCCATAACCTCATGGTGCCGTTGTCTACGCGCAATTCGACCGATCGCGGCGGGCTCTCCGTGTTCAATCAGATCACGTCGATCATGTTGGCGGGGATCATCGTCGCGCTTGTGTTCCCGATGTTTGTGATGCCGAAGCTCGGCGTCGATCAGAGCAAGTGG
>JAUMVL010000016.1 GCA_030530185.1 Clostridia bacterium
TGCTTTCCTCGAGGGTTAGTCCGTCGAGCGCCTGTGCTTCGGAGATTGTGCCGAGGGTCGCGATCGTCATGACCTGCGTCTGCCCACGCGTGAACACGGCGGAGCCATGCGGACGCTCTAAGATGCCGACCTCGCTCCAAATCGGGCGTATCTCATCGAGGGCTCGTCCGTCGGGACGGATCTTATCGTTCGTGATCTTGGAGCGCATGACCTCCTTGGTCATCTGATACAGGATTGCATCAACGTCCTTGGCCACAGCGGGATCGTCCGCCGCAAACTCGGCGATCGTTTCGGCCTTGACCTGCTCGGTGCGCACCTCGCGCTCATGGCGATCGAAGGTGTCCATCTGCCAACGGACCTTATCGATGGCCCATGCGCGGACCTTTTCGTTCAGTTCGGGATCGGGCTGATGGATATTGACTTCCATCTTCGGCTTGCCGATCTCCGCCTGAATCTCGGAGATGAACTTGACGATCTTTTTGATTTCCTCGTGCGCAAACAGGATTGCGCCGAGCATCTCCTCTTCGGTCACCTCATTGGCGCCGGCTTCGACCATCATGACGGCGTCGGCGGTGCCCGCAACCGTCAGCTGCAGACGGCTCTTTTCCCGCTGCTCAAGGTCCGGGTTGAGGATGTATTCCCCGTCGATCATGCCGACCGCAACGGCACCCGTCGGGCCCATGAACGGTGCGTTCGAGATCGACAGCGCGATCGAAGAACCGAGCATGCCGAGGATATCCGGCTGAATGTCCTGCTCAACGGAGAGAACGGTCGCAATGACCTGCACGTCGTTGTAGAATCCCTTCGGGAACAACGGGCGAAGCGGACGGTCGATCAGACGGCAGGTCAGAATGGCCTTTTCCGTCGGACGGCCTTCCCGCTTGATGAAGCCGCCCGGGATCTTGCCGACCGCGTACAGCTTCTCTTCAAACTCAATGGACAGCGGCAGGAAGTCAACGCCGTCACGCGGGGCTTTCGCCACGGTTGCGTTGACCATGACCGCAGTACCGCCGCAGCGCACGAGGCAGTTGCCTCCCGCCTGCTCAGCGTACTTACCGGTTTCGACGGTCAGCTTACGGCCGCCGATCATGGTTTCGAATACTCTTTGCATCTTTACTTTTCCTCTTTATTTCTATTTTTATGAATGCCGTATTGAAAAGATTGGATAGGCAGAACCCCATTGTCGAACGGGCAAAAAAAGTAAGCGGGGAAAAGCCCCCGCTTTTGCTCGTTACTTTCTGAGATTCAAAGCAGCGACGATCGCTCTGTAACGCTCGATATCCTTCTCTTTCAGATAGTTAAGAAGGCCGCGGCGCTTACCGACCATCTTCAAAAGGCCTCTGCGGCTGTGATGGTCCTTCATGTTGAGCTTGAGGTGCTCGTTGAGGTGATTGATACGCTCGGTCAGAAGTGCAATCTGAACCTCGGGAGAACCCGTGTCGCCTTCATGCAGCGCATGCTTTTCGATGATTTCCTGTTTCGTCATACTATGTTTCCTCCATTTTTATTAGAATCCCCGTAAACAGCGTTGCGCGTCGGAGAGTCGCATCAACCCAGCCTACGGATCAAACTCGATATAGTTTACCACAGGTTTGCAAAGTTGTAAACACTTTTTTCGTTTTCTGCGAAAACTTTTTTTGCTTGCAAGGCATCCCGTCCGATCTGTTCGGTCAAAAGCTCCGTTGATCGGAATCGAACCTCACCGCGAAGCCGCTTGAGGAACAGGATCGAAACCGCTTTTCCGTACAGCTCCAGATTGGCATCGGGAACATGCGTTTCGACCGTGCACCGCTCTCCCCCAACCGTCGGGTTGCTGCCGATGTTCGTGACCGCAGGATACAGCTTTCCATTCCATAAAAGCGCCGTCGCATAAACGCCGTCCTTTGGCAAAATCTGCTTGCCGGGATCGACATTTGCGGTCGGATAGCCGAACGTGCGTCCAAGCGCCTTGTTGTGCACGACCGGCCCGGTCAATAGGTACGGACGCGCGAGCATTGCGTTCGCTGCATCCAAATCGCCGTCTTTCAGCGCCTCCCGCACGCGCGTGGACGAGCATGGTTCACCCAGATACAGTACGGGATCGAGTACCTCGACGCGAAACCCAAGTTGCTCGCCAAGCGCGCGTAAAAGCGCTCCGTCCCCCTTTGCGGCGTGACCAAAGCGGAAATCGTAACCGCATACAATCGTCGAAATCCTGCCGTTATAGCGCGTCATCAGCATCTGTATGAACGCTTCGGGCGACTGCTCGGAAAAAGCCTTGGTAAACGGCACCGCATCGATGCGGTCGATGCCGGCTGACCGGCACAGCACGGTACGCTGCTCCGGCGTCGACACATAGTCGAACGAGCCGGAAAACACCTCGCGCGGGTGATTGAGATAGGTGAATACGACGGCTGTATCGCCGTCGGCACGGGCAAGATCGGCCGCACGGGCGAGCAGGGCACGGTGGCCCAGATGCACGCCGTCAAACATGCCGAGCGCAATCACGAATTGTTTCATATCGTCTCCGAATATAGGTTGACCGTCAGACGTGCGCTGCCGTTTTCGATTACGCCGATGCCCAGGAACGTTCCGTCCGCATAGAGCCGCACCGTTCCGTCCTGTGCGCCGCGAACGGTTGTTTCCAGCCCGTTCAAAGTCGGTTTTTTCCGATCCGCGGCAAGCGCATGCATTGGAAGAAATCGAAGCGCCTCTTCGCAGGAAATCAGCGTTTGGCCAAGCGTTCCGTGTTCTTTGTGTTCTTTCAGCTCTGCGATCGTATAGGAGTGATCCAGCGTGAAGTCACCCGATGTGGTGCGCAGCAAAAAGGCCATGTGTGCCGGAACGCCGATTGCATCCCCGATATCGGCACAGAGCGTCCGGATATACGTTCCTCGTGTACAGCCGATTGTCAGCAAAAACCGATTCTCTCCCGTCTGCTCGCCAAGCTCCAACCGGTCGATGCATACCGGACGACGCTTCTCAGGGATCTGAACCCCGGCTCGCGCCAGATCATACAGTTTTTTTCCGTTATACTTCAACGCCGAATACATCGGCGCAACCTGTTCGATATCGCCCAAAAAATGCGGCAATACCGCTTCCAGTTCTGTTCGCATCACGATTTGGTCGGACCGCCGTATGACCTCGCCCTGCGCGTCTTGCGAGTCGGTTGCGATGCCGAATGCAATTTCCGCGACGTATTCCTTGTGCTTATCAACCAGATAATCAAACAGCCGCACGGCGCGTCCAACGCACACCGGCAGAACGCCCGCCGCCTCGGGATCGAGCGTGCCGAGATGACCGACGCGCTTCGTATCATACAACTTTCGCACATCCACCACGGCGTCGCTTGACGACATGGCGGGCGGCTTCAGGATCGGGACGATGCCTTCCATTGCTTCACCGCCAAAAAAAGCTCCTTCAAAACCGCTTCCTTCGCTGCTTCAATCGGACCTTGCAGCGTCAGCCCTGCTGCGCGCTGATGTCCGCCGCCGTTGAATTTTTGTGCAATCACGGATACATCTGCACCGCGCTTGGAGCGAAGGCTTCCACGGATCTTGCCGTCCGACGATTCCCGCAGCGTACAGGCTATCTCGACCGGCTCCATGTCGCGCAAATAATCAATCAGTCCCTCACAATCCGCCTCCGTGGCTCGTGCCGCACGCAGATCGTCGTTTGTGATGCAGGCAATTGCAACGGCGTCCTGTTCATACAATTCCATCGTCCCGAGCGTATGCGCAATCAAGCGGGCCTTGCACACCGGCATGGTTCGAAACAGCCGCCGGTTCAGTTCGGGCAGTTCGATTCCCGTTTCGACAAGCTCAGCAGCGATGCGAAACGTGTCCGGCGTTGTGTTGGAATAGGAAAAATTGCCGGTATCGGTTGCGATCCCCGCAAACAAACATGTTGCGATGTCCCTGGTAATCATGACCGACATTGCGCGCAAAAGCCGTTCGATCAGCTCTGCGGTCGCCGCAACATCCTCAACCCAGTCGCCATCCTTTGTATTTTTGGGGTTTGTTCCGTGATGATCAATGCAGAAGCGATAGGGCGCCTGTTCCAGCAGCGGCTCGAGCGCATCGGTACGGGCATGATCCCCGCAGTCGATATAGATCGCTGCCTCGGGAATCGGATCCACCGTATGCACGATCGTTTCGCTTCCGGGCAGAAAGCGCAAGTATGGCGGAACCGGATCGACGCACGCGACAATCGCCTTTTTCCCAAGCTGTATCAAAGCGAGCCGTAAAGCAAGGCAAGAGCCCAACGTGTCACCGTCGGGTGAGCGATGGGCTGCCAGAACGAAGTCGTTGTGCGCTTCGATAAAATGTTTTGCGGTCAAAAGGTTCATTCTTCCGGGTCCTCGGACTCCTGCGGTTCGTCCTTATGCAGCGAGCGCAGAACCTCCGCAATGTGCACGGAATAGGCGATCGAATCGTCGCCGACAAACTTGATCTGCGGAACGCGCCGGATCGTCATGCGATTGCCGACCTCGTGCTGAATGAATCCTGCGGCATGGTTCAGGGCGGCAACGGCCTCCTTTGCCGCTTCTTCGTTCTCACCGTACACGGAAACACGCGCCTTCGCATATTTCAGATCCTGCGTAACCTCCATGGACGTGATGGATGTCACGGTCGGAATGCGCGGATCCTTCATCTCGAAGATAATCGAGCTGACCGTTTTTTTGAGCTCCTCTGCGAGCCGTTCCATTCGTACCTTTGCCATTAGCGCTGCACTTCCTCCATCGTATAGCATTCGATCACATCGTCGACCAGAATATCGTTGAAGTTCTCGATCGAGATGCCGCACTCATAGCCGGCAAGGACTTCCTTAGCATCGTCCTTAAAGCGCTTCAGCGAAGCAATCTTGCCGTCGTGCACGACAATGCCGCCGCGGACCACACGAATCTGCGCATTGCGGACCACCTTGCCCTCGTTGACATACGCGCCGGCAATCGTTCCGACGCCGGAGATGCGGAACGTGTTGCGCACCGTGCAGCGGCCGAGATCGACCTCCTGGAATACCGGCTTGAACATGCCCTTCATCGCGTTTTCAACGTCTTCGATCGCGTTGTAAATGACGCGGTAGGTACGCACGTCGACATGCTCCTTCTCCGCCGTAGCGCGCGCCGTGGAATCCGGACGCACGTTGAAGCCGATGACGATCGCGTTCGATGCCGATGCAAACATGATATCGCTGCCGGTAATCGCGCCGACGCCGCTGTGGATCACACGGACGCGAACCTCGTCGTTCGACAGCTTTTCGAGTGCCTGCTTAACGGCTTCGACCGAGCCGGTTACGTCAGCCTTGACGATCAGGTTCAGGCTCTTCAACTCGCCTTCTGCCATCTGGCTGAACAGATCGTCGAGCGAAACCTTCTGCTGCTGCTTGATCTGCGCCGCCTTAATGCGGTCGCGGCGTTCCTCCGCCACCTGCCGGTTCAGCTTGTCGTCGTCTGCGGCAAACAGCATGTCGCCCGCTGCCGGAACCTCGTTAAAGCCGAGGACCTCGACCGGCGTGGACGGGCCTGCCGCATTGACCGAGCGGCCCTTGTCGTCCATCATTGCGCGGACTCTGCCGTATGCCGTGCCGGCAACGATCGTATCGCCCTTATGCAGCGTACCGTTCTGAACGAGTACCGTTGCAACGGGGCCGCGCGCCTTGTCCAGCTCGGCCTCGATGATCGTGCCTTTGGCGAGACGATCCGGGTTGGCCTTGAGCTCGAGGACGTCCGCCTGCAGCAGAACCATTTCAAGCAGGCTGTCGAGGTTGATCTGCTTCTTGGCCGAAACCGGCACGCAGATCGTATCGCCGCCCCATTCCTCGGAAACGAGCCCGTATTCGGTCAACTGCTGTTTGACGCGATCGGGATCCGCGGTATCGCGGTCGATCTTGTTGATCGCAACGACGATCGGGACATTCGCAGCCTTGGCATGGTTGATTGCTTCGATCGTCTGCGGCATGATACCGTCATCTGCCGCCACAACGAGGATTACGATATCCGTAACCTGTGCGCCGCGGGCACGCATCGCGGTGAACGCTTCGTGACCCGGTGTATCGATGAACGTAATCTGGCGGCCGTTCAGCGTAACGGTATAGGCGCCGATGTGCTGCGTAATGCCGCCCGCTTCGCCCGCGGTAACGTGCGAGTTGCGGATCGCATCGAGCAGCGACGTCTTACCATGGTCGACATGGCCCATGATCGTGACGACCGGCGGACGCGGTTTGAGCTTATCTTCGGGATCGGCATCCTCTGCCGCGTCAATGAGGACCTCCTCAAACGTCTTGGCAATCTGCTGTTCGAGCGTGATGCCGAATTCGCCCGCGATCAGCTCGCAGGTATCAAAGTCGATTTCCTGATTGATGTTGGTGATAATGCCGAGCATCAGCAGCTTCTTTAAGAGTTCATTGGCGGGCTTGCCGAGCTTTTCGGACAATTCCTTAACGGTAATCGTTTCGCTCGTAATCACCGCGTGATCGATCACAACCGGCGCGGGCTTTGGTGCCTGCTCGCTCTGTGATCCGCGTTTCACCTTGCGGCGGTTGCCCATTTGGGTGTCATCCTCCCATCCGCGTGCGGACGGGCCTGCTTCCTTCTGCATAGTCTTCTTGTTCTTTGCCTTCTTATCCTGATTCTCGTAATTCTTTTTCTTGTCGGTTCTGGACCGCTCCGCCGATGCCGGTGTGTTGATGACCACCGCACGCTGTCCGGATGATGCCTGTTGTGCGCCCTGATTGCGGTTCCCCTGCGGTTTTGCATCGGTGCGCGGCGGACGGTTGTCGGTACGCGGCGGGCGCGCATCCCCCTGCGGACGCGCATCGGTGCGCGGCGGACGGCTGTCGATACGCGGCGGGCGCGCATCGGTGCGCTGCGGACGCGGCATCTCCTGCGCCTTCGGCTGCTCCGGGGTCTCGACGGTCGGTTCCGGCTCGGGCTCGGGCTGCTTGACGGGTTCCGGTGCGGGCTCCGGCTCCGACGCTTCCTCCTCGCCGCCGACATGCACAGCCAAATCCTCGTCGCTGGCCAGAATCGATGCGAGACGCTCCTTGCGTTCCTGCTCCAGTCGCGCGGCCTTTTCGGCCTCCTCCCGATCGATCAGTTTGCCCTCGGAACGGCGCGCGGATTCCAACAGCTTGCTAAGATTCGACTTGGTGGTTTCCACCGTCGTCAAAAGCAGCTGCAGATCTTCTTTTAATTCTTTTGCCGAATCCAAATAACTCATTGCCATAGTTTACCCCCGCTGTTCAATCTTGGCTCAAAAGCCCTTCTATCATCTTTCGAAATGCTTCATCTGTAACCGCCATGACGATGCGGCTCGGCTTGCCGATCGCTTCGCCGACGGTCTCCGTTCGATAAAGCGGAATGTTGTAGTGTTCGCACAAGGCGGCATACTGCGACTTTGTCGCATCTGAAGCGCTGTTTTCCAGCAAAACGAGCTTTGCTTTTCCGCTGCGGATCGCCTTTTCGCACGCGAATGCGCCGCTCTGCGCCTTCCCTGCCTTCATGCAGAGCCCGATCGCATTATACAGTCGGTTCTGCATCGGCAATCTCCTTCAAAAGCGCTGCCTTCGTCTCATCTGTCAGCCCGATTTCGAGTGCGCGGTCGAGTGCACGCGACTTGATCGCCTTATCGAAACAGGCCCTGCTCGCGCAGAGGTAGGCACCCCTGCCGTTTCGTTTGCCTGTCCGGTCGATCGCTGCGCTGCCGTCCTCCGTACGTACGACGCGCAGCAGTTCGTTTTTAGGAAACATCTGCCGGCATGCCACGCACATGCGCATCGGAATCTTTTTCAAGGCTCACTCCTCCACCGGATCGGCGCTGTCGAGCACCGCGTCTGCCTGGGACTGGCTCTTGATATCGATCTTCCAGCCGGTCAGCTTGGCCGCAAGGCGGGCGTTCTGGCCTTCCTTGCCGATCGCCAGCGAAAGCTGCGAATCCGGCACGATCACGCGCGCGGCCTTCTCCTCCTCGTTGACGTACACCATCAGAACCTTGGCCGGGCTCAATGCCTTTGCGATATAAACCGCGCTGTCATTGTCCCACTCAATGATATCGATCTTTTCGTTATAAAGCTCACCCACGATACGCTCCACGCGCTGACCACGCTGACCGACGCAAGCGCCGACCGCGTCGACCTGCGGGTCGCTCGACCACACCGATACTTTTGTGCGGAAGCCCGCTTCGCGCGCGATCGCCTTGATCTGCACAACGCCGCTCATGATCTCCGGTACCTCGAGCTCGAACAGACGCTTGACAAGGCCGGGATGCGTGCGCGACACAACCACCTGCGGGCCCTTGTTGTCCTTACGAACCTCGAGGACATACACCTTCAGTCGCTGATTGTTCTCATACGTTTCACCCGGGATCATTTCACTTGCGGTCAGTATACCGTCGGTCTTGCCAAGCTCCACGAACGCGTTGCCTTTTTCAACGCGCTGCACAATCGCCGTCAGAATCTCATTCTCAGTTTCTTTGTATTCCTCGTAGATGTTGCCGCGCTCGGCTTCGCGGATGCGCTGCACCATGACCTGCTTTGCGGTCTGCGCCGCAATGCGGCCGAAATCCTTGGTAAACGCTTCCTCCTCGAGCACATCGCCGAGATCGTAAAGCGGATTGATCTTCTTCGCCTTGGCCAGGGAGATCTCCTGGGAGGGGTTCTCCACCTTCTCCACAACGGTCTTGGAAGCCCAGATGTGAATTTCGCCCGTTTCGCCGTTGATTTCGGCACGGACGTTTCCGGTCGAATTGTAGTTGCGCTTGTAGGCTACGCACAGCGCTGCCTCGAAGGCATTCAAAAGGACATCCTTCTTGATGCCGCGTTCCTTCTCCAATGCGCCCAATGCTTCGATAAATTCTGCGTTCATGATTTGATACTCCTTCAAAAATCCTTGAAAATCTTAAAAACGAATGTAGGGACGAATCAGCGCACAATCCTTGCGGAAAAACGTCAGCTCCCTGCCTTTTTCGGTGCGGATCGTAAACCCGTCGGCATCGAACGCAATCAGGTTTCCGATCCATTCCTTTTTCTTCTCGAATGGAGCGTACAGCTTAACCTGCATTTCCTTCCCCATTGCCCGCTCAAAGTCCCGATCTTTTTTCAGCGGCCGATCGATGCCAAGGGAGGAAACGGACAGGACGTATTCCTGCTCGATCGGATCTGCTTCATCCAGAACGGGATCCAGCGCACGGCTGACAGCTTCACAATCGTCGATCGTGACGCCGCCTTCTTTGTCGATATAATAGGTCAGCACCCAGTCCCCGTATTCCTTCAGAAACTCAACATCACAAAGCTCGAACCCCATGGATTCAACGATCGGTTTGGCAATTTGTTCGCAAAGATCAGTGGTTTTCATCTTCCCTCTCAAAACGAAAGAGTGAGGTTTTTCCCCACTCCTTCAAGTTCAACATTCCAACAATCGGGATTATACCATACGATTGTTCAGAATGCAAGTGTTATTTCGTTTTTTGTTCCTCCGCCTGTTCGGTTCCGGAAACATTTTGTACGAAGCGATCCACCTGCTCAAACAGTTTTTGCTCGTCCGCCGTTTCCGGCTCGGAATTGTGTACCGCAAAAAGCTGCGTTTTCGCGTAATGCACAAGCGCAACGAATCCCATCGCCGTCGCCGCCGACAAAACCGCAATGTTCCACGGTTCGATCGAAGGAATCGCAAAGCTCAAAAGCGTCAGAATGACACCCGCAGTAAACACGCCGGTCGCGCTTTTGCCGTACCAATCCGCATAGGCGACCACGTGCCGCCGCAGCATGATTGCGCCTCCGATCAGCATCAGGAGTTCTTTGACGGCGATCAGCAGAAAAATAACGACATAAATCGTTGCCGCATGATTTTGCAGAATCTTGCCGGCAAGAATGCAAATCAGGGCCGTCACACCCATCAGCTTGTCCGCAAACGGATCGAGAATCTTTCCAAGCGGGGTAACCCAATGAAACGTCCGCGCAAGAAACCCGTCTAAAACGTCTGTGAAAAAAGCGACTGCATAGATCAGAATCGGCACCCAAAATGCATGGACCCCAACAGAATTTGCGGGGTCCATGGCAATATGCAGTGCCCGAAAGAACTCCCATGCGAACACGCCGGTCAGAACGATCCGCAGGGAAGTCAGAATGTTCGGGATATGCTTCATCTGACCGTCAGATCCTCAACGTACAGTTCCCGAACGGTGTTCTCATCTTCCTCCGGTTCAGCCTTTTGCGGCGCATTTTTGGCAGCCTCTGCTGCATCGCGCGCATCGAAGAACTTCATTGCAACCTGCGGGAACAGCGCATAGCTCAGGACATCTTCCTCCTGGCGGATGCGGTCCTTGATCTCGTTACGATACTTCTCGAGCTCCGGTTCCAATAGGTCGGCAGGGCGGCAGGTAATGACCTCCGCATCGCCGATCGCCTTACGACGGACCTCCTCGTTGACCTCGCCCGGCAGTCTGCCGTATTCGCCGCGCAGCAGGCCCTTGGACTCCTTGGTGAAGCTCTTATAGCGGCCCATCAGCACGTTCAGAACGGCCTGCGATCCGACGATTTGGCTGGTCGGCGTAACAAGCGGCGGATAACCGAAATCCTTGCGTACACGCGGCACTTCGGCAAGCACCTCGTAATACCGATCCTCCGCGTTTGCCTGCTTGAGCTGGCTGATCAGGTTCGAGAGCATGCCGCCCGGCACCTGATAAAGCAGCGTATTCGTATCGACGCGCAGAGACTTATCGGAAATCAAGCCTTCCTTCTTCATTCGGTCGAACACCTTGCGGAAGTGCTTGGCTGCCTCAGACAGCGCGTTGAGGTCGAGGCCGGTATCGCGCTCATGGCCTTTCAGCGTTGCAACGAGCGGCTCGGTCGCCGGCTGCGACGTACCGTTTCCGAACGGTGACAGCGCCGTGTCGACGATATCGACGCCCGCCTGCATCGCCATCAGATAGGTCATATCGCCCGTACCGGACGTGTTGTGCGTATGCAGATGGATCGGAACATCCACTTCGGATTTCAAGCGTTTGACCAGCGAATAGGCATCGTACGGGAGCAGCAGGTTTGCCATATCCTTGATGCAGATCGTGTCAGCGCCCATCTGGACAAGCTCTTTGGCAAGCTTGACAAAGTAATCCTCGCTGTGCACCGGAGAGGTCGTATAGGAGATCGCCGGTTCACAGATGCCGCCGTACTTTTTCGTATACTTAATGGCGGCTTCCAAGTTTCTCGGATCGTTCAGTGCATCGAAGATGCGGATTACATCAATGCCGTTTTCGATCGCCTTGCGGCAGAACTGTTCGACAACGTCGTCGGCATAATGCTTGTAACCGAGGATGTTCTGCCCGCGGAACAGCATCTGCAACTTGGTGTTGGGCAGGTGCTTCCGAAGGGTTCTTAAACGTTCCCACGGATCCTCGTTGAGGAAGCGAAGGCAGGAATCGAACGTTGCGCCGCCCCAGACTTCCAACGACCAGTACCCGATCGAATCGAGGATCTCGCACGCGGGGAGCATATCGGAAATCGGCATACGCGTCGCCGCCAGAGACTGGTGCGAATCACGCAGGATGGTATCGGTAATCAACAATTTAGACATATGCAATCCTCCTTACCGGAACAGCGAGAGAAACACGCCCGCTGCGATTGCCGAGCCGATCACGCCGGCTACATTCGGACCCATCGCATGCATGAGCAGGAAGTTCTTCGGATTCTCTTTCTGTCCGACGACCTGAGAAACACGCGCCGCCATCGGAACGGCGGAAACGCCTGCGGAACCGATCAACGGGTTGATCTTTTGCTTCAAGAACAGGTTCATGAACTTGGCAAGCAGCACGCCGCCGGCAGTACCGCCCATGAATGCGATTACACCGAGCGCAATGATCGCAAGCGTCGTCCAGTTGATGAACGTCGAAGCTGTTGCCGTCGCGCCGACACAGACACCGAGGAAGATCGTCACGATGTTGCAAAGCTCGTTCTGCACGGTCTTGCTGAGACGTTCGGTAACGCCGCACTCGCGGAACAGGTTGCCGAGCATCAGGCAGCCGACAAGGGGCGCCGCACTCGGAATAAGGAGTGAAACGAAGATCGTAACGACGATCGGGAACAGAATCTTTTCCGCCTGCGAAACCGGACGAAGCTGTGCCATGACGATCATACGCTCCTGCTTGCTCGTCAGCGCCCTCATGATCGGCGGCTGAATGACCGGAACAAGCGCCATGTACGAATATGCGGCAACCGCGATCGGGCCGAGGAACGACGGCGCGAGCTGTGACGTGACGAGAATCGCCGTCGGGCCGTCCGCGCCGCCGATAATGCCGATCGACGCCGCAATGTTCTGGATCGGCGTGCCCTGCAGGTTCATAAACGGGAGTTGGAACACAAGAATCGCAAGCGTGAACGCCACATAGATACCGAGCTGCGCCGCTGCGCCAAGCAGCAGCGATTTCGGATTTGCGATCAAGGGCCCGAAGTCGGTCATTGCACCGACGCCCATGAAGATCAGGCACGGATAGATGCCGAGCTTAACGCCGAGATACAGATAGTCCAAGAGACCGGTGTTGGCGGTATCACCGAGCAGTTCCCAGTTGACATGGCCGCCCGCGAACAGGGATTCGTGGAACAGTCCCGCACCGGGGAGGTTGGTGAGCAGCATGCCGAAGCCGATCGGAACGAGCAGCAGCGGCTCAAATTTTTTCACGATTGCCAGATACAACAGGATGCACGCAACTGCAATCATAATCAGGCATTTCCAATTATCCCCGACAAACAGCTGCGCGAAGCCCATCGATCTTAGGAAATCGAGTACGGTACTCCAAATCTGGTCCATAGGCTACCTCGCTTATGCGATGGTGCAGAGCAAGGAACCGCTTTCCACCGTGGAACCCTTTGCAACGGCAATCGAAGTGACCTTGCCCGCGCACGGAGCGAGAATCTCGTTTTCCATCTTCATGGCTTCGAGAATCATCAGCTGCTGACCTTCCTTGACCGTGTCCCCCTCCTTGACGGCGACGGAAAGGATGTTGCCCGGCATCGGCGCGGCGACCTTTTCACCTGCGCCTGCGGCCTTCGGTGCGGCTGCGGGCGCCGGTGCTGCCTTGGGCGCTTCGGGCGCTTTCGCTGCGGCGGCCTTGGCGTCGATTTCTTCGACTTCGACTTCGTACTTGGTTCCGTTGACGTTGATTAAAAATTTACGCATGATGTGGTTCCTCCATTATCAATCCACTTTTTTCATAGACAGGATACGAATACCGTTGACTTGCTTGCCCATCACGGTAGCGAGTGCGGCAGAAACAGCAGCAACGAGTTCCCCGTGATTTGCTTCGGGAACGGGTGCGGATGCGGCAGCGATGGGCTGCGAAGCAAGTTTCGGCGCCGGAGCTTCCTTCGGATTGAGTCGATCCATCACCGCGCCCATGATCTTCACAATTATGACCAGTGCGACGAGTCCGACAAAAACGATGCCGAGTCCCAGCAGAAATGTCAGCAGCGTATCCGTGGCGTATGTCCCCGGTTGGAACGACATAACGCCGGTTTCGGCTGCGCCTTCATACAGCATAGTTCATACCTCCATGTTGCTGATATTGGGATGTTTCATTTTTAACCCACTTACTTATTATTTCTCCGTTTTTCCTTTTTTTCCTTTTTTTGACGAAATATATTTTTTCTCTCCCGTATTTCCCGCAACGCTGCGGGAAAGGATACGCATATGGTCGTTTTGATTGTCATCTTTGTTCTGCTGTTTCTTGTCCTTCTGCTTGCAATGCCGGTCATTGCAAGCATCTATGCGCGATTCTCGCCAAAGGGCGGCATTGTCTTCGCCACACTGTATCTGTTCGGAGTCATACCGATCCCGCTGCGGCTTCGTATCCGATTGCTCTCCGACCCCTACCTGTCCCTCCAGTTCGGCAAGCACAATTTTCCGTTGATTTCCCATAAAAAGCGGACGTCGATCGATCCGCGCATCTTGCGCATGGAACGAATCGATCTCGGCATTACAGTCGGCATCGAAAACGACGGAGCGAAGACCGTGCAGGCGCTCGGAACGCTGCAGATCCTGTCCTCGATGCTGCTGCCGCTGTACTTTGCAAAGACAAACGTAACGGCGCATCCTTCGTATGCACACGGGATGCTGCGACTGAGTGTACGGGTGATCGGACTGATCTATCCGCTGTTTTTTCTCCGTTCGCTTTGCATAAGCAAGCGAAATCCGGCAAAAGCTACGAACGAATCATTATCAGAAAAGAGGTATTCCCATGTCCCCTGTTGAAACCATCCTGCAAACAACAATGCATGAGATTCAGAACATCGTCGATGTCAACACAATCGTCGGCGATCCGATTTACGGCGAAGGCGGCGCCGTCGTACTGCCCGTATCAAAAGTCAGCCTCGGCTTTCTGACCGGCGGCGGCGATTTTCCGACCCAAACCGTCACCAACGGTAATAAAAGTGCTGAATCGCTGAAAGATTATCCGTTTTTGGGCGCCAGTCTGGTCGGCGTAACGATCACGCCCAAAGCATTTCTATGCATGCGCAGCGGCAGCACCACGCTGCTGTGCGCCGACTGTGACAACGCAGTCGATCGGCTTGTTCAGATGATCCCCGGCGTCATCGAAGAAGCCAAGCACGTCGTTCAGGCCTGCAAAGCACAGGAAAGCGCGGACGAGCAATCGTCCCATAAAGGATCATGCGACTCGTAAAGCGGGCTGCGGCACTCGTCCTCTTTCTGCTTTTGCTTCCCTGTTCCCGTGCCGATGCGGAGGTAATCTTGCCTGCGGTTTCGGCGCGCGGAGCGATTCTGATCGAGGCGGCAAGCGGACGCGTCCTGTATGAAAAGTCCGCCGACCGGGTGCAGGAAATGGCCAGCACGACCAAGATCATGACCGCGATCCTTGCGATCGAATCGGGCAATCTTGATCGGATTGTGACGGTTTCATCGCGCGCCGCCGGCACGACCGGCTCGTCCATGGAATTGAAAGAGGGCGAAACGCTGCCGCTGATCGAATTGCTGTACGGGCTGATGCTGCAAAGCGGCAACGATGCGGCAATCGCGATCGCCGAAGCCGTTTCCGGAAGCGTGGAAGCCTTTGTCCGGGCAATGAACGAAAAGGCCGCAGTACTCGGCCTTTCCGGCACACACTTTGCCAATCCAAACGGATTGCACGATCCCGAGCATCACACAACGGCGCGTGAGCTGGCAACGCTTGCGGCCTATGCGATGCAAAACGAAACGTTTCGCACGATCGTAGGTACCGAATACCATCGCACCGAAAACTGTTCCCTGCCGCGTTCCATCCGAAACAAGAACAAGTTTCTCTCTCAATATGAGGGTTGCAACG
>JAUMVL010000017.1 GCA_030530185.1 Clostridia bacterium
TTTGATTTTGAGCCGCAAATTAGCCGTTTTTCCGCTCTCGCGGTAGCGTCAGTACACGCTTCGAGCGGAGAAAACGGCTCCTGATACCTTTCTTAACAGCCCCTTGCTTTGGGTGAAGTTGTTATTGTTTTGGCGTCTTCTCCAGCACCTTTTGGTACGGCATCACCATGCCTTCGGTCATCTTGCCGCCGATCTTTTGCTGCAGCTTCTTGTTTTTCATCAACGATCCGACCAGATACATCGCCGCAATACGGCCCTTGTGCTTTTGCGGAAAGTCCTCATAGAACCCATGTTCCCGATAGAACCGGTGATCCGCACGCATCAGTCCCTGCATCTGATAGATCAGATCGCGGAAGATCTTCAGCCCGCCGACGCCGTAGAAGTTTTTCGGCTGCTGATAGTCGTTTTCGACTGCATAGACAAGGTTGTCGGCAAGCTGCTTCATCTCTCCATCCGGATCCGCCTGATCGGTCGCAATGCCGGAAAGGTAGTTGCGTCCGACCTCGGCGCGCGCTTCCATCAGCATCCGAAGGTTCGGTTCCTCATCAAGCGGGCCGTCCACGAGGTAGCCGACCGGCTTGCCCATCGTGACCGTGCGATGTCCGTTGCAGAACTGGCGGTCATCGTACAGCTTGAACCGATAGCCCATCGAGTGATCCTTAATCGTATAGGCATAGACGATCGCATCCGCGGACTGGATATTTTCCCGCAGATAGCGGTCGAATCCATCCTTATAAACGCAGGTACCGTCCGCCGCGCAATGGAAGCAGCCGAGACACCCGCCTGCAAACGGGAATTCCTCCAGATTTACAAGCCGCGTTTGGTACGGCAGCAGCGCCCGAAAGCGATCGATCATCGTTTGCAGAACACCGCCGGCTTTCGGATCGAAGGATGCCACGATCGCAACGGTTTTGTCCCCGGACACAGGAACGGAAACAGACGCTTCGGTCGGCTGCGCCGGCACAAAGTTCCCCGGCGCGCGGGAAAGGCGCGGTTCGGCATACCCGTGCTCCATCGACCAAAGCACATGCCGGAAAAACGAAAGCGCTTCCTTCTGTCCGCGTTCACATAAAAGATCGTCCATATCGGCCGAAAGGCCGCGCACACACCGAAGCCCGAGATCGTCGCAGTTGTCCTGCAAAAAGCGGTGCGCAGTCACATCGTAGAAATGCTTCGATGTGGAAATCTGCGTCGCATACTTTTTCGTCAGGTCCATTCCGCTTTCCTTGATCAGCTCGACAAAACGGTGCAGCTGCGCGGGCACCAAAAACGTATAAACCGGATAGCAGAACAGCAGCAGATCGGCACGCTCAATCGCTTCCTTTGCTTTTGAAAAATCCTTCTCGATGCTCTTGATGCGCTGTCCGACGTGCAGCACCTCGAACGTGCAGTCCGGAAACTGCCGCTCGATGTATTTTACCGTATACAGCGTAATGCTGTTTTCTCCCGACGGGGAGCCGTTCAAAACGAGAACGTTCATCGTTTCCCTTCCCGATTTCAATTTTTTCAGAATCCGAACAGTTCGGCCGTCTTCTCCATGCGCTCGGCCACGGGAACGCCGAACGGACAGCGCTCTTCGCAGCTCTGGCAGCCGATGCAATCGGACGCGGTATGCTCCAACGCGCGATAATGCTCGCGGACGCTTTCGGGAACCGTCGGCTGCGCGGATGCAAGGTCGGACAGTTTATTGACCATTGCGATATCGATATCCATCGGGCAGGGCTTGCAATGACCGCAATAGGTGCACTGTCCCGCATAGGCATGCAGCGGCGCAGAGGCAATGATGCTGGCGTAGTCCTTTTCGTCGTCGGTCGCGGTCTCATATGCGACGGCCTCGTCCACCTGCTCCTTGGTATCGTACCCGCAGAGGATCGAACAGACGGCAGGACGCGTCAATGCATAGTGGATCAGCTGGCACGGCGTAAACGCAACCCCGAACGGCGAGCGTTCCGGATCGAACAGACGGCCGCCGAAAAAGCCCTTCATAACCGTCAGGCCGACATCGTACTGCTCGCACAGGCGATACAACTCCTGTCGCTCGGGATCGATGCCAGACAGCGATGCGTCATATCCCGTAAACATCGAATCAAGATCGTCGGTCGCGGGCTTCATATCGAATGCCGGATTGATCGAAAACAGCAGCATCTCCACGATCCCGCTTTCGACCGCACGCTTGGCCATGCGCGGATTGTGCGTACTCATCCCGATGTGCCGGATGATCCCCTTTTCATGCAGCTCCTGCACGTAATCGAAAAACGGACCGCTCATGCTTGCTTCCCAGTCCGCTTCGGAATCGATGTAATGGATCATGCCGAGGTCGATGTAGTCGGTTTTCAACCGGCGCAGCAGATCCTCGAACGCAGGTTTCACGAACGCCAGATCGCGCGAACGCACGTACTGTCCGTTCTGCCAGGTCGAACCGATGTGTCCCTGCACGAGCCAGTGCTCCCGATTGCCCTCCATCGCCAGCCCGATGATGTCACGCGATTTGGGATCGGGCATCCAGCAGTCGATGATATTGATGCCCTTCTCTGCCGCATGGCGCAGGACCGCAACCGATTCCGCTTCGTCATGCCGCTCAAGCCACTCGCCGCCAAAGCCGACTTCGCTGACCATCAGATTCGTTTTTCCGAGTCTTCGATATTGCATGTTTCTTGCTCCTTACCCTGTTTTCCCCTTGATTGTACTACAAGGTTGAAAAACGGGCAAGCCCCAAATCGGCGCCTGCCCGTGGTTTTCGGATGGCTCATTCCTCGTTCGGATACGGTTCCAAGAACGCATGGAAGTGGCGCATCGGCAGATTGCGGCCCCAGGTGATGCGCATATTCGGAATGTTTTCCCGATCCTCATACAGCGCCTTGACCGCCGCAATTACGTAGTCCAGGTGTTCCTTTGAATACATGCTGCGGTTGACTGCAAAGCGCACGACGTTGCAAACCTCGGCCTGCTGCTCCGGCGTCTTGAGGTCATATTCCATCGAATAGTCGCCGAGCTCCGATACCCGGATTCCATAGCGTCGGATCAATTCGAGCGAGAAGCCCTCGCCTGCAAAGCTCTCATGGCTGCGTTTGTGATCGAAAAATTCGTCCATGTTGATGTAGGCGCCGTGACCGCCCGCCGGCAGGACAACGCCCTTGACGCCCGCCTTGTAAAAGCCCTGCGCCAAATATTCGCACTGCTTGACGCGCGTATCAAGATAGTGGAAATTGCAGCTTTCATACAACCCCGCGGTAAGCGCCATGATGTCGTGGCCGGACATGCCGCCATAGGAGTCGTTGCCGTAACAGGAGATCTGCTTGACTTTCAGAAGCACGCCGACGTCGGTTTTCACGCTGCCGTCCTCGTTGAAGTCGGAGAAGTTCTTCCAAAAGAGCCCTCGATCGCGGAACGCAAGCATGCCGCCCATGTTTGCATGTCCGTCCTTTTTAGCCGACATACAGAACCCGTCGCAGTAACGGAACATCTCGGTTGCGATCTCGGCAATGCTCTTGTCGGCATAGCCCGTCTCGTTGACCTTGATGAAGTATGCGTTTTCGGCCCAACGCGCCGCATCGAAGATATACGGAATGTTGTAACGATGCGCGATCTCATGCACGGCGCGCAGATTCGCCATTGAAACCGGCTGTCCGCAAACCGGATTATTCGTGATACAGGTGAAAATCAGCGGAACGTTTTCGGGGCCGACGGCCTCGATCAACTGTTCGAGCTTTTCGATATCCATATTGCCCTTGAACGGATTCTTTTCATAAGAACCGCCCTCCGGCACCTCAAACAACAGCTCTTTGTTGTAGAGATTGCGCGGGATCGACCCCATCTGCTTGATGTTGCCCTCGGTTGTATCGAAATGACCGTTCGATGGAATCGTGAATTTCTTGCCCGGATGGCGCTTGTTTAAGATGTTCCGCACGATCTCCATCAGAACGGATTCCGCCGCCCGGCCCTGCTGAATCAAAAACGCATTCGGCCGCTCCATCTGTGCTGCACCGCCGTTGAACAGCCCTCCCTCGTATTCACAGAGATACAGCTCATCCATCAGCTTCTCGACATCGCTGCAGTCCGTACGAATGAGGTCAATCGACTTCTTCCAGTTCTTCTCGCCGCCGCGCTCGAAAATGTCCCGGAACGCATCGAGCAGCACATAGTATCCCTTATTGCGACCGTAGGATTCGTCGCCGAGCATCAACGCCGCCCATTGCTGATCCGTCATCGCAGTCGTGCCCGAATCGGACAGCATATCGATCGTCAGCATGCCGGCCGGAAACGCGAACTCGTTGTAATGCACGGCCCTTAACGCACGCTCGCGCTGTTCAACCGTCACTTCGGGCAGATTGCGGGTCACATAGGTGCAGGAATGCGGCTTCGGAACGTTCAGCTCATAGGTCTCCATCGTTTTCCCTCCGTTTTGTTGTTTGATCTTCGCATCCCTATCGTACCATACTTTACACGGTTTTTTCAATTGAATTCCGACGTTTGTAAAAGTATATTTTCCATTGCGGCTCGGCATCGCATGATTTTCAGAAAATTCGGTTTTCCCGTTGTGCTTTTTGTGCTTCGCGCTTATAATGGAAGCAAGAACTGTCAAAAAGGAGAAAACAGTATGGCCTGCACCACCATTTTGGTCGGAAAGAATGCATCCAACGACCGTTCCACGATGATCGCACGCACCGACGACGGATTCTTCGATGTAAAAAAGCTGATCGTAGTAGAACCCAAGCAACAGAAAAAGCACTATAAGAGCGTGATTTCCCATGTGGAGATCGACCTGCCTGACAACCCGCTGCGTTACACCGCGTGCCCGAGCGTCGATCCGAAAAACGGCATTTGGGCCGCAACCGGCATCAATGCGGCGAACGTCGGCATGACCGCTACCGAAACGATCACCTCGAATCCGCGCGTACTCGCGGCGGACCCGCTTGTGGTCTATCAGAAGGCGGCCTCCCGCAAGGAAACGGACAAAATCGGCGGCATCGGTGAAGAGGATATCGTCGTGCTGGTACTGCCGTATATCCACTCCGCCCGCGAGGGCGTGCTCCGGCTCGGATCGCTTTTGGAGCAATACGGTACCTATGAATCCAACGGCATTGCATTCAACGATGAGAATGAGGTCTGGTGGCTTGAAACAATCGGCGGACATCACTGGATGGCAAAGCGCGTTCCCGACGACGTCTGCGTGCTTGCACCCAACCAATGGGGTATGGACACGTTTGATCTTGACGATGCGTTCGGCGCGCAAAAGGCGCACCTTTGTTCAAAGGATCTGAAGGAATTCATTGCGGCCAATACGCTCGACTGCAACCAGAACGGCGCGTTCAACCCGCGTGACGTCTTCGGCTCGCATACGGATATGGATCACATCTACAACACGCCGCGCGCATGGTTTATGGGACGCTATCTTGCGCCGTATTCACACCGGTGGAACGGTGAAAACGCCGAGTTTACGCCCGAAAGCGACAACATTCCCTGGGCGCTCGTGCCGGATCGCAAGGTCACGGTCGAAGACGTGAAATACGTGCTGTCCGCACACTATCAAGGCACACCTTTCGATCCGTACACCGGACAGGATACCGGCATGCGCGGCAAATACCGTTCAATCGGCATCAACCGCACCGGCGTCACCTCGGTCTGCCAGATCCGTCCGAATGTGCCGGATCCGATCAAGGGGCTCGAATGGATCTGCTTCGGATCGACGGCGTTTGACGCGCTGCTTCCGGTCTATCCAAACGTGTCGAAGATGCCAAAGTACCTTTCCGACGTCACGCTCGACACCTCGACCGAGAACTTTTATTGGGGCAGCCGCCTTCTCGGTGCGCTTGCCGATCCGCATTATCCGCAATGCATTCAGCACATCGAACGGTATCAGAACGCAGTCCTGGTCAAGGGGCGGCAGCTCGTCTTGGAATACGACCGCAAAATGCAGGAGAGCGGCAACTTTGCGCTCGCATCCGAAGCAAACGAGGCGCTTTGCAAGATGGCCAAGGAACAGACGATTTCGACGCTGAACAAAGTTTTGCACGAGGCCTCGGTCCGTATGAAAAACGGATACAACCGTGCCGACAACTAAAAGCAGGCGTGTGTAAAATTGTGGAAAGAATCCGAAAAACGAAACAAAACTTGGCGTTTTTAACTTGACAGATCGGCATTGGTTCTTTATAATCATTCCGAAAAGCGACTTTAATATAGTACGGGATACTATGAAGGCGGTCATAATGCGGCATCGACTCCGAAAAGCAGAGTGCGATCCGAACGTGTGCATGTCACCCCATAGCGTTCCCAACGCTATGGGGTTGTTTCATGCAAGGAGGAAAAGACGATGCAGAAGAAGGATGCAAAAAAACTGACAGTCAAGATGCTGATCGCCATGGTGGCGGCGGTGCTGTGCGGCCTCGGCGTGATCGCGCTGCGCGAATCGCTGATGGGTTCCGGGAAGGAAGCAGTCTGGAACACGATCAACAACCTGCTGTTTGCGGACATTTCCGCTGCGGGCAATGAAAGTGCAATCGGCCTGTTCTACATCATCGGACAGCTGTTCGTTAAGGCGCTGCAGCTGGTCATTGTCCCGATGGTATTCACGAGTATCGTGCTGGCTATGATCCGCATCTCGGATTCGAGAAAGCTCGGCAGAATCTCGTCAAAGGCCATCGTTCTGTTTTTAGCCACAACGGTCTGCTCGATCATCCTTGCAGTCGTCGTCGGCACAATCGCCTTCCGCGCGGGTGCGTTCCGTAACACGGCGCTCGACATGACGGGCAGCACCGGCAACACCGGCAGCAATCCGCTGATGATCATCGTAAACGCAGTCCCGAACAACCTTGTTTCGGCACTCTCCAACAACGGAGGCGTGCTCGCAATCGTCGTCACAGCGGTTGCCGTCGGCCTTGCGGTCAATGCGCTGAAGGAAAAGGTAACCGCGATCCCGAAGCTGTGCGAAGAGGTCAGCGAGATTATCAACAAGGTGCTCGG
Organism: Clostridia bacterium; assembly: GCA_030530185.1. Classification (GTDB taxonomy): domain Bacteria; phylum Bacillota; class Clostridia; order Christensenellales; family CAG-138; genus UBA3792. The sequence continues at coordinate 6,961 of JAUMVL010000017.1, forward strand.
CTTTATCGTGGACAAGTTCGGCCCGATCGCCATCTTCTGCCTGATCACGCGCACCTGCGCGGCCTATGGCATCTCGCATTTGAAACCCGCGATTGCCTATGTGCTGCTGACGGTTGCGCTGCTGCTGCTCGTTCTGTTCGGCGGATATGCGCTTGTGGTCAAGCTCACGACCGGTCTGAACCCGGTTCCGTTTGTCAAAAAGGTTTCCAAGGTTGCGCTGTTCGGCTTCTCGACCTCGTCGAGCGCCGCCACGCTGCCGCTAAATCTGAAAACCACGACCGAGGAGCTCGGCGTGCATGAAGAGATCGCTTCCTTCGTTCTGCCGCTCGGCATGACCGTCAATATGGACGGCACCGCGATCATGCAGGTGATCGCGACGATCTTCATCGCGGGATGCGCCGGCTACGAACTGAGCCTTCCGACGCTGTTGTTGATCGGCGTGCTTGCCATCATCGCTTCGGTCGGAACTCCCGCGGCTCCCGGCGCCGGCGCGGTCATCCTGTTCACGATCCTTTCCGGTGTCGGTTTCAACAACGAGCTTGCCCTGATGGCATACAGCCTGATTCTTGCAATCAACCGCCCGATCGAGATGCTCGTTACGGCGCTGAACGTTGTCGGCGACAGCGCCTGTGCCATGGCGGTTGCCAAGAGCGAGAACGCACTCGACACGGAGCGCTACCGCGCATAACGGCATGGTGACCGATCAGCTCTGTACGATTCTCCGGCAGGAGCCGGCGGCGCCGGATACCTATACGCTGTGGCTTCGGCCAAGCGAACCCGTTTCGGTGCTGCCCGGACAGTTTCTGAACCTTGCGATCCCGGGTGTAACCCTGCGCCGTCCGATCTCCGTGACCGACGTGCAGGACGGTGTACTCCGCTTAACGTACCGTGTCGCGGGCAAGGGGACTGCGCTGCTGTCCCGCTACCCGGGCGATACGATCCATGCCATTTTACCGCTCGGCAACGGATTTTCGCTGCCGGAAGCGAACCGTACCGTGCTGATCATCGGCGGCGGAATCGGTTGTGCGCCGCTCTATGGCCTTGTTCGTGCGGCCGTGGAGCGAAATTGCCGCGTCACGGTCGTGTTCGGCTTTCGCGAGCCAAAGCAGGCACTCTTTTGGGAGGAGCTGCAAAAGCTTCCGGTACGCGCCCATTACTGCTACGACAGCGAGGGCGAAACGGTCGCGACGATTCTCCGACAAAAGCATCTTGAATCGCTTCCGTTCTATGCATGCGGGCCGCTTGCGATGCTGAAAGCCGTGGACAAAGTGATGCGCACGGACGGATGGTATTCGCTTGAATGCCGCATGGGCTGCGGATTCGGAGCCTGCATGGGCTGCAGCGTCGAGCTGAAAAGCGGCATGCGGCGAATTTGCAAAGACGGACCGGTCTTTTCACGGGAGGAGATTCTATGGGCGAACTTGCGGTAACCTTATCCGGCCTCACGCTCGATAATCCATTGATTCCGGCCAGCGGAACCTTCGGTTACGGACTCGATTATCTCGATTTTTATGATGTCAACGAGGTCGGAAGCTTTGCAATCAAGGGAACAACGCTGCATCCGCGATCCGGCAATCCTCTGCCGCGCATTGCGGAATACGGCGGCGGCATGCTGAATGCCGTCGGCCTCGAAAACCCGGGCGTGGACATCGTCATTTCCGACATCTTTCCAAAGCTTGCCGCGGTTTATCACGGAAAGGTGCTTGCCAACATCGGCGGCTTTTCCGTTCAAGAGTACGCCGAAACAGCAAGCCGGTTTGACCGGGAACCAATCGTCGGCATTCTGGAACTGAACATCTCGTGCCCCAATGTGCACGGCGGCGGAATGAGCTTCGGTACCGATCCCCTGCTTGCGGCAAAGGTGGTCGAAGCGGTGAAGCGCGTAACCGCCAAGCCGGTCTATGTCAAGTGCACGCCGCAATGTCCGGACCTTGTCACGATGTGCCGAACGCTCGAATCGGCCGGCGCGGACGGACTTGTGCTGCTGAACACCTTTTTGGGGACGCGGCTGGCTTTCCGCACCGGAAAGCCGATCCTTGCCAACATTACGGGCGGCGTCAGCGGTGCGGGCATTTTCCCGATGGCGCTGTATCGCGTCTACGAAGTTTATCCCAAGGTACACATTCCGATCATCGGATGCGGCGGCGTCACCTGTGCGGACGATGTGATCGAAATGCTGTCGGCGGGAGCGAGCGCCGTTGAGATCGGAACGCAGAATCTGATCGATCCGATGTGTATTGTCAAAATCAAACGAGAACTGCCGCAGCGGCTGCGCGAACTTGGCGTATCATCGCTGCAGAATCTGATAGGGAGGGCATTTCATTGAACAGAGCTGTCATTATTGCATGTGATTTTCAGGATCAGGAAAAGGTCCTGTCGTTTTTGGACCGGTTCATCGACTGCAAACCGTTCGTAAAGATCGGTATGGAGGTGTTCTACGGAAACGGTCCGGCAATCGTGCGTGAGATCAAAGCGCGCGGACATAAGATTTTCCTGGATCTCAAGCTGCATGATATTCCGAATACGGTGTATAAATCGATGCGTAAGCTTGCGGAGCTCGATGTCGACATGGTCAACGTCCATGCCGCCGGCTCCATTGAAATGATGCGGGCAGCGCGGCGCGCACTCGACGAAAAGGGGTCGAAGGCGCTGCTGCTTGCCGTCACGCAGCTGACGAGCACGAGCGAAGACGTGATGCAGCGCGAGCTGTGGATCAACCACTCGATGGAGGACACCGTACGTCACTATGCGCAAAACGCCAAGGAAGCCGGATGCGACGGCGTCGTCTGCTCGCCGCTCGAAGCCGGACTGGTCGAGCGGGCCTGCGGCAGCGAATTTGTCACCGTTACGCCGGGCATCCGCTTTGCAAACGACGCAAAGGGCGATCAGAAGCGCGTAACGACCCCGGCAATGGCAAAGGAGCTCGGCTCCACGTTCATCGTTGTCGGGCGCTCGATTACCGATGCCGCCGATCCGGTTGCAGCCTATCACCGTGCGGCAAGAGAATTCGCGGAGGGGATTCAATGAAACGAACGATCGCAGCCGATCTGCTGCATATCAAAGCGGTTTTTCTGCGGCCCGAGGCGCCGTTTCCCTGGGCAAGCGGTATCCTGTCTCCGATCTATTGCGACAACCGCCTGACCTTGTCGGACGTCCGCGTGCGCGATGATGTCGAACATGCGCTTGCCGAACTGATCCGAACCCACTACCCTTCGTGTGAAGCCGTTATGGGCACAAGCACGGCGGGTATTGCGCATGCGGCAATCGTCGCGACGATCCTGGACTTGCCGATGGGCTACGTTCGCGCCGCCGCCAAGGATCACGGCCGGACAAACCAAATCGAAGGCCGCTGCGATCCCGGCACCAAGGTCGTCGTCGTGGAGGATCTGATTTCGACGGCCGGCAGCGTTGTTGATGTCTGCGAAGCCCTGCGCGCAGCGGGTGCCGAGGTGCTCGGCATCGTTTCGATCTTCACCTACGGCATGAAAAAAGCCGATGATCGGCTGAAGGATCACGGCCTTGTCAATGTGTCCGCTTCGGACTACGATACGCTTTTAACCGTTGCCGCCGAGGAGGGCTGCATCCGTCCCGAGCAGATACCGGCTTTGCTGGCTTTTCGAGACAATCCTTCCGACGAAAGCTGGATTACCTCCATACGCTAACGAGCTTTTGGCGCAGGGAACGCTTATAACCGCGTTTCCTGCGCTTTTTCTGTAGGCAGATCGGGTCAAACCGTCCACCGGTCCGATTGCGTGGTCAATCGAGTAAATATCGCAGCATCCGTTCTGGATGGTTCAAAAACTCCTTTGTGATCTGGTAATGCTCCGTGTCGCGGTAATCGACCGTGCGAATGCCCTCCTTTGAGAGCTCCCATAGCTCGGCGCCGGGAAACGCCATCAAAATCGGTGAATGCGAGGATAGGATGAGCTGCGAATCAGCCTTGACCAGCCGGTCGAATTCCACGAGCAGCGTCATCAGCTTCGACGGTGAAAGCGCCGCCTCCGGCTCATCCAGAAGGTACAGCCCGTGCCCGCCGAAGCGGTTGTGCACCGCAGCAAAGAAGCTTTCCCCATGCGACTGATTGTGCAGCGATACCCCGCCGAAGCCTGTAATGATTGGCGGGCTAAAACTCGGCTCGGCATCGGCCCGGTCGATGTAGGTCGCCATGTTGTAAAAGCTCTCGGCACGCAGAAAGAACCCGTCACGCGGGCGGCGGCGCTTGCCGAGCCGGATATGGCGGTACAGCTCGGAATGAGAATTTTCGGTCGCAAACGAAAAGTTCAGCGTACCGCCCTCCGGGTTAAACCCATAGGCGATTGCAATTGCCTCGAGCAGCGTCGATTTGCCGGTCCCGTTCTCCCCGATCAGGATCGTCATGCGGCTGTTGAGGCGAAGTTCCCCGGCCCTGCACAGGTGCTGTACGGCGGGAATGGCGTTCAGATAGGAGGATGGTTCGATCGGCTCCGAAAGGATCACGCGGTCGATATACAGATCGTTTGCGTTCATGCAGACAGCATAGCACGCGGCGCATGCGGATGCAAGCAAAACCTTTTTACCTGCGTCGAAAGGGGGCATAATCGCCCGTTCCGTGCACCCGTTATGCGTCGAAGAACGTCACCGTGACCGGCTCGTCGGGAAGGACGCTGACGTTCGGAACCGAGACCAGCAGCAGCCATGCCGCCATATCGCTCGTTCCGACTTCCGGTACTTTGCGCCGGACGGTGACCGTCACGCCGGTTTCATCGGCTTGCACGCCCGCTACCGAAAAACGCATCGAGCCGCTCCCTGCTTCAACCGGCACGATCAGAAGCGCCTGATCGGCAAAGAACGCGGCATCATACGGCGCAAAGGCGTCGCTGATCGGTGTAAAGGACAGTCCCATGTCGCGAGACAGACCGGCGTTGGCGGACAGCCAGTTTGCAAGCGCGTCGTCATCGAGGATCACACCGACCTCCATCCCGGCAACGTCCTCCGACCATCCGATCCGCACTGCATCGGCGGTGAACGGAACGTCCTGCGCCTGCCGGACAGCGCAGAAGCTGTAGTAACAATCCCCGTGCGCCGCACCGTCAAAGTAGGCGTGTACCTCATACACCGCGCTGCCGCACGCGGGAAGCTCTGCGGTCACCACGTTTCCGTCCACGAAAATCGCCGGCATAAAGGCGGGCTTTTCATAGGACTCCTTTGAAGCGGCGTCCCCGGTGCGCCATCCGGAAAGCGTCACGCGGTTCAGCGTCTGATCGTCCGCAAGCACAAAGGTCAACGTCACCGTGCGTGCGTCCTTCAGCGGAAGCGGGGTCAGCAGATCCACCATGTCGATCGCCGCCATGCCGCATGCTTCCACGCCGGTTTCGGTGCCGTCGCCGTTCGGGTACATCCAGGAATAGGAACCGATCGCTGCAGGCACGCTCTCGTCCGGAACGGAAACGGTCAGGGTGGGCGGCTTGGTCGGCATCGGGTCGGGCGCAGAAACCGACCCCTTTGCGGCGCATCCGAGCAGCAGCCCCGTCAGCAGCATGATTCCGAATCGTTTCATAATATGTTCTCCTTTGTTTTCTTGTCTATAATACCGCGCGGCGCGGCAAACGGTTGCAAAACAGGACGGAATCCTCCCCCGGGAAGGGGGACAAGTGCATCTTGCAAATATTTTTGCCGTACCCCCCTTGACAGAACATGGAGCCGGTGATATTATCATTCCGATATCAAAATGATATCAAATTTTACAGGAGGACAGGAAGATGAAAGAGATTGAACTTCGGAATCGCAAGAACGGTATGCTTGTGCTGATCCTTGTGATCGCGGCATATATCCTCGCACTGGCCGCCGTTATCATCGGCGGACAGAAAATGGACGAGGGCGGCAGCCCGGTGCTGTTTGCACTCGGCATGCTCATTCTATGCTTCGGATGGATTGTGATTCCCGGTCTGAAGGTCTTAAAGCCGCAGGAAGCGCTGGTTTTGACGCTGTTCGGAAAGTATGTCGGCACGCTGAAGGGTGAAGGTTTCTACTTTGTGAATCCGTTCTGCTCGGCGGTCAATCCCGCGGCTAAGACAAAGCTGAGCCAAAGCGGCGACGTTTCGACGATCCAAACGATTGTGGACGCCACGAAAAGCGGCGTAAAAACGACCGGCGAGGAACAGAACAAAAAGCTCTCGCTGAAGATTATGACGCTCTCCAACAACCGTCAGAAGATCAACGACTGCCTCGGCAATCCGGTCGAAATCGGCATTGCGGTAACATGGCGCATCACGGACACGGCAAAGGCCGTATTCAACGTAGATAATTATAAGGAATATCTCTCGCTGCAATGCGATGCGGCGCTGCGCAATGTCGTGCGGCTCTATCCGTATGACGTCGCGCCGAACATCGACACGACGGGCGACGGCGTGGCCGACGACGGCAGCCTTCGCGGTTCGAGCGAGATCGTTGCAAGCCGCATCCGTGACGAGATCCAGACGCGCGTGGACGAAGCGGGCATCGAAATTATCGAAGCACGCATTACGTATCTTGCATACGCCCCCGAAATTGCAGCGGTCATGCTGCAACGGCAACAGGCTTCGGCCATCATCGACGCGCGGAAGATGATCGTCGACGGTGCGGTCGGCATGGTCGAAATGGCGCTCGACCGTCTCAATGAAAAGGGAACGGTTGTGCTCGACGAGGAACGCAAAGCCGCGATGGTATCGAACCTGCTGGTCGTGCTGTGCGGTAACCATGACGCACAGCCGGTCGTCAATTCGGGCAGCCTGTACTGATGCGGCTTCCCCGCATCCATTGTTGCCAAAAGGAGGGGTGAAATGAACGATTCTGCAAAAAAGCAAGTCCCGCTGCGACTTTCACCCAAGCTTTACGAAGCGATCGCGGCATGGGCGGAAGACGATTTCCGTTCGGTGAACGGACAGATCGAATACCTGCTGACCGAGTGCGTCAAGCAGCGCAAAAAGAACGGGCGGTATGTATCGACGGAACTCGACGCGCCCCTGGACGTGTCGCTGCCCAAAGATACCCGCGCAAAGGAATCATAAAGAGGGAAAACAATATGGAACAAATCACGGAAAATGCAACGCCGATTCGGCAGACAACACCGGTTCCGGCACCCAAAGTGCTGACCGAAACCGATTACATGAAAAGCGCTTACAGCCGCGGAGGGCTCGGCCTAACCGCGCTGTACGGCATCCTGCAGGGCATCGGGACGATCTTTCTGATCATCGGCGGTGTGATTGCCGCGGTCGTTGCGCTGCTGCCGCAGATCAAGAGCGCGGGCATGGAGGACTTCTCCGTATCCGGCATCTTCGAAATGCTGCAGCAAAGCGGTGCGATGGGCTGGGTGATCGGATTGTATGTGATCGGCATGGCCGTCGGCATGACGGTCGGTCTGCTTGTGATGAGGAAGATTGCAACCAGGCCCGCCCCGATCGAAAAAAAATCCCTTTCCTTCGGACAGTTTCTGACTGTCGCGCTGATGGCCTATGGACTTTGGGGCATCGGCATCGTGCTCGGCAATTTCCCGGCCTTCTTCGGCGTGCAGGAACCGAATTCAATCGATCAGTTGCTTGAAGGGCTGACTTGGGAGGCCCTCCCGATGTATCTGTATACCGTAATCGGCGCGCCGCTGTTCGAGGAGCTTGCCTGCCGCAAGCTGCTCTGCGACCGCCTGCACCCTTACGGCGAGGGCTATGCCATGGCGGTCAGCGGTCTGCTGTTCGGTCTGATTCACGGCAACAGCACGCAGTTCTTCCTGGCATTTTTGCTCGGCATGCTGTTTGCGATGGTTTACTTGCGCACCGGCAAGATCCTCTATACGATGCTCCTGCACGGCATGATCAACCTGACAGCGACGCTGTCGGAAATCATCAAGCTGTTCGGTGTGGACCTCGATGTGCCGATGACTGTCGTTATCATCGCGCTCGGCGTGATCGGCTGTGTCGTGCTGCTGCTCAACCGGAGCCATCCGCTGCTGCATCCGCAAAAATCCACGGTGCCGAACGCGACGCGCGCGGCGTGGAAAAACGTCGGCATGATGCTCATGCGGATCGGCGGACTCGTGCTGCTTGCGACGAACGATCTGTCCGTGATGGTGCTTTCGCTGCTTGTCGGCGAGGATGGCAGCGCAATCGGGCTGCTGCGGCTGATTCCTCTCGCACTTGCGTTCGTTGTGGTGCTGCTGCTTCCGCGATGGACCCGCCGTTTTGAACCGACCGAAGAACCGGAGGAATTAAACCATGGAATCGAAGGAACCGCTGTCGTCTCCTG
>JAUMVL010000252.1 GCA_030530185.1 Clostridia bacterium
GCCGCATGGTCAGCGTCTTTTTCGCATCGTGAATCCGATAGTTTTTCATACTCCTCGTCAGCCAAGCCTTGCCAGAAATCTTTTATTCTAATAGTATATCGTAAACAGGACGGTAAAGCAAGAAATTTTCTTCGGAATTTCCATAAGGATTCTCGAAAAAAAGCAAAAAAACGTCCTGTCAGGGGGGAGTCCGAATGGTACAAAAAAGGAAGCCCTTTTCGGACTTCCTCATTTGCTCAATATTTGCGCTTTCTGGCGGCTTCAGCCTTTTTCTTGCGCTTGACGCTCGGCTTCTCATAGTGTTCACGCTTGCGAACTTCCGCGAGGACGCCGCTACGGGCACACTTGCGTTTCCATCTCTTCAGTGCGCTTTCCAGGGATTCGTTTTCGCCGACTCTGATTTCCATCTTTCTCCCTCCCCTCTGTGAACGACATTGCGCCGCATTTTTTCGACGCATGTGATATTATACGCCAAAGCTTGGAATTCGTCAATCCCCTTTTTTCACGGGATTCTTTTTGACATTGTGAAGCCGTTCCTGTATAATGGAGACGAACAACAGAACGGAGGCTGCTATGGCAAAGCTGTATTTTCGATACGGAGCGATGGGCTCGAGCAAGACCGCAAATGCGCTGATGGTGCATTACAACTATTGGGAGCGCGGCAAAAACGCGCTGCTTTTGAAGCCCGCGATCGATGTGCGCGACGGCAAAAACCGCATCTGGTCGCGCTGCGGGCTCGAGGCCGAGTGTGAGCTCGTCCAGAATCTGGACCTCGAAAAGGTCAAAAACGGCGAATATGACTGCCTGATCGTGGACGAAGCACAGTTTTTGACCAAGGAGGAGGTCGAGCAGTTCTGCAAGATCGTCGATGAATACGACGTGCCGGTCATCTGTTACGGCTTGAAAACCGATTTTCAGGGCAACTTCTTCGAGGGAAGCCATTGGCTGCTTGCCCGCGCCGATACGATCGAGGAGGTCAAGACGATCTGCTGGTGCGGCCGCAAGGCGACCTGCAACGCGCGCCTCGACGGCAAGGGCGGCATCACCAAGGAGGGCGAACAGGTCGTCCTCGGCGCAAATGATAAGTATATCGGCCTGTGCCGCAAGCACTGGCGGCTCGGCGATCCGGGCCCGGACCTGAGAGGAAAACAGTCCGAATAATAAACGAAACCAACACCGCACCGATTGCTCGGTGCGGTTCATTTTTGGTTACGGCGTTTCGGCAGGTTCCGTGCTTTCGGGAATCGGATCGGCTTCGTTTGGAACAGCCGTGTTCTCTGTTTGTTCGGGTTCTGCGCCCGGCTCGGCAGCGGCTTGCTCCGCTTCGGGTGCGGGCGTCGGGGTTCCGTTCGGGTCGGGCGATCCCGCGGGTCGGGCGCCGTCCTCGATGTACATGGCGACCTTGCGCATTGCGTAGTCGCCCTCGGTAAACAGCGACGGGCTGAGCTCGGTCAGCGAATAGTGCGCGGCGTCGCAGGTATGCGGGTAGTAGAACCCCCAGCCGAATCCGGCGCGGAAGAAGCCGAGCTCGTAGAGCAGATAGTTCATGACCGGCTCGGGCACGCCGCAGAGGCCGACTTTGGCACGGCCATTGTAGGTGAAATCGTAGCAGAGCTGTCCGTCAAGCTCGATGACGCCGTTGTAGGTCAGGTTTTGCGTGACCTCCTGAAAGATTCGATCGCGGTTTTCGAGCCGTTCGGTCTGGCTTGGGTATTCGGCATTGAAGTCGATTGCCGTGCCGAACGAGTGATGATTGATGAACGTGTTGTCGGCATCGAACCGGCGAACAATCGTACCGCTGTATGTCGCAAGGTCGCTGAGACGAACGGCTCCGGTATCGAACGCTTTGCCGGAGAGCTTGCCTGAAATGCGGATGAAGGTGCCGTCAATGAGCTTGGCGGCCTGTTCAAAATACGGGATTGCATCGACATGGCATTGCCACTGCCTGCCGCCGATGCCGACGGCGGTTCCGTCGTACTGGGCGCGCCAGTCGGGATCCACCGTGATGTGCGACGATTCGTTTTGCAGCTTATAGCGGAACAGGAACTTTTCGGGAGAGCCGAAAAATGCGAGCGCGGTCGAATAGGTCAGCCGGAACTGGTTCGGCTGCAAAGTGTGCCACTCCGAATTGGTGATCGCAAAGGCGGTTTCCGCGAGCGTCAGCACGGTTCCGCTGTTGTCCTCGGCTTCGAGCCGCAGCGTATAATTGCCCTCGGACAGCGTTTCAAACGCGATTGCTTCCGCAAGCGCATCGGACTTTTTCGGGAATGCGGGATCCACGAGCTGCACCGAGGCAATCGCCTGATTCTCCCGATACTTTCTGTCCGCACGCAGGACTTCTGCGCCGTCCTCTTGCAGAACGATGGCTGAGAGGCGAACGAGCGGATTATGCGACAGCACGGTGCCGTCGAAGCGGAACGTGCGGCCCTGCTGCATCTGCGTGCCCGGGGAGGGCAGAGGCAGCTCCCGCGAAGCCGTAAAC
>JAUMVL010000253.1:0-1004 GCA_030530185.1 Clostridia bacterium
AATTCGGAAAAAGCAGACTATATGCCCCTTAGACTGGAATTCGGTACGAATTTTCGGACGATGTCGCAATACAACTCCATACATTTCCTTGTGGGTGCATGAAGATTTTCGTACACAACCGTATCCCGATCCGTGAACGCCTGCAGGTAATACGCCTTGGCTCCTTCGATCATTTTTCCGATCGCTTCGAAGTCCTCCTTTGCATGGAATTCGTCCACAACCGTCGTGCGAAACTCGTAATCGATGCCGGAAGTTTTCAATATTTCGATGCTTTCATAGATCGGTTTCAGATCGATGGATGCAAGGCCGCAGGTCATTGCATACTTTTCGGGGGAATTTTTGATATCCATTGCGACATAGTCCAAAAGGCCCTCGTCGAGCAGCACCCTAAGCCGGTCGGGATGCAGGCCGTTCGTATCGAGTTTGATCGGATAGCCCATGGTCTTTATTGTGTGAAACAGCTCCGGCAGATCCTTTCGCAGCGTCGGCTCGCCGCCCGTAAAGGCAACGCCGTCGAGCAGTCCTTTGCGTTTTTTCAGAAAGGAGAGCAGTTCGTTCTCATCCATGATCGGCTCTGCGGAGCCGTCGATCAGCTCCGCGTTGTGGCAAAACGGGCACCGCATATCGCACCCGCCCAGGAACACCGTGCACGCCACCCGCCCCGGAAAGTCCAGAAGCGTCATCTTTTGCAGTCCGTGAATTTTCATACCATCCTCCGTTTCAGATCGCCGCAAGAATATGCAGGTTCCGGAGATCGCCGTCTGCGATTCCGTCGTTGACCGAATACGCATGCTTTTCGAGATCGCCGCAGATCGCCTTGGTAAGGTCCTGATGTTGCAGCTCCTCGATGATGTCCGAAGCCGTGTCCTCGATCATGTCATACTTCGATTCGGCAAGCTCCTCCGTGTTATCGGTCGTGAGCAAAAACTCCATTGTCTCGGCCAGCAGGGAAAGCCGCGGCAACTGCCGCATGGCCCGAAAGCTCCATTTGTAGTAGGGCTGAT
>JAUMVL010000253.1:1014-2479 GCA_030530185.1 Clostridia bacterium
AGCAAAAACGCGGTTTCGATTGCGCTTTTGACAAACTCGCCCACCGCCAGCTGCGCCGCGGCCGGCTCGCCGTGCTTGAGGCAGCGAAGATAGTTATACTGCCCCGCCTGCGCCATCAACAAAAGATTTCCGGCGAGCTTCTTTTTTCGGATGTCTTCCGGATAGTGCGAAAGGTCTTTTCGAATCCGCGTGACCTCACCGCGCCCGTCGAAGAACAGCTTGCCGTTGACCGCCTCGGCCAAAGCATGCTCCGGCGTGGTCAGCCATTGGGAAACGGTTAAGATCCCGTCCGGCGCACCGACCTTTTCCGTAAAGAATTCGCCTGTCCGCAGCACCCCGTGGCGCGCGCCGCCGACCGGAGCCACATTGCTCCGCGCAAAGCCCAAATACTCCTTCGGCAGCTTATAATACGCGCGTTCCAATCGGAAGGCCGCCCGCCGATCGACCACGCTTTCATCCGGCAGAAAGATGCAGAACCCGGGCTCGAAATCATGATCGCGCGAAACCTCATCGTCAAATCCAAAGCATTCCGATCCGCCGCCGAAGAGACCGACCGCAAGATGCGGCAGCAATTCCGAAAACTGCTCGGCAAGCATCGGCTTCCCATACTGCTCGTAAAACTGTTCGGACAGCTCAAGCCCTTTCATAAATCGTCCTTGCCCTTTCGTTCAAATCGTTTGCCGCCAGAAAATACCCATAGTATTCAAATGTCGGCGCACATTTTTCGCACACAAATGCGTAATACCCGTCGCGCAAAATCCCCTCGGTATTCAACAGGTCCATCGCCCTGTCCAGATATGTCTCAATCGTGTCTGCCGCTTCCTCCAAGCCCTTCTCGTCCTCGGCGGCGTTTGCCATGTTCAAATACGTGATCGCCTGTTCCAAAGCGCCGTTATGCACCTTTGCCATGGTTTCGAGTGCCAAACGGTACAATGCATATGCCTCGGCGAAGTGTCCGAGCGCAACATGCGTCAATGCCATGTTGTTGTACAGTCCGCCGAGCAGTTCCGGCTTAACCGATGGAATCGCTTCGTACACCGCGCGCGCTCTTTCAAACAGCGCAAGTGAACGCTCGTTTTCTCCGAACGCATTGTAAACCGTCGCAATGTTCACATATGCAGTTCCCTCCGAGATCGACCCCGAAAAGCCGATCGCATCGATCAGCTGCAAAGCCGCTTCGGCGTTGGCAAAGGCTTTCTCCTTGTCCCCGACCTTGCGGTAATGGCCGACCAGCTCGTTGCGGATCAACAGCTGCCCTTTAAGGTCCTGTCCAAGCTTCGCTTCCTCGAGCCAATACAGAAGGTGCCGTTCGACGCCCGCATAGTCGCGGCGACTCATATATTCGTCAACCTTTTCGACAATCCGCTGCTGCGGCACGGGCTTGACCGCAATCTCCGCTCCATACGGCTCTTCACAGAGCAAACAGCGCGGCTCGGCGTAATCCTCCTTGCCGATTGTGCGGGGA
>JAUMVL010000254.1 GCA_030530185.1 Clostridia bacterium
TCAATCAGATCACGACGATCATGATGGCGGGGATCATCGTCGCGCTTGTGTTCCCGATGGTTGTGATGCCGAAGCTCGGCGTCGATCAGAGCAAGTGGATCACGCTGATGTCGATTCTTTCGATCGCTGCGCTGCCGCTGACGCTGCTCGAATACTTCTTTACCAAGGAGCGCGTTACCGAGGAAGCTTCGGCAGCGAGCGAGCAAAGCAGCTTGTCCTTCGGTGAGCAGCTTAAAATCATCTTCACTGACAAGTATATGCTTCTGATCTATGCGTATTTTCTGATTTACACGGTCGGCTCGACGCTGAAAAATCTCGGCCTTTTCTATTATTGCAACTATGTCCTCGGCACTTATAACGACGGCATCACGCAGACACTCGTTTCCGTGATCGGCGGCGTGCCGATGGGCATCGGCATTTTTGCGGTGTGGCCGCTTGCAAAGAAGTTCGGCAAGCGCAACGTCACGATGATCGGGTTTTTGCTCTATTCGCTGGGCAGCTTGATCTGCTGGATGTTCTCCAATAACCTCGTGATCGTGCTAATCGGACAGTTTATCAAAAACATCGGCGGCTTGCCTTGTGCCTATGTCTTTATGGCGCTGTTTGCGGACTGTCTCGACCATTTGGAATGGAAGTCGGACGTGCGCGTGGACGGCGCGGCAATGTCGATCTATAACATCATCGCGGTCGCCATGATCGGCATTATGACCGGCGTGTTCAACTGGATGCTCGCAAAGGCGGGCTACCTCGCTCCGTTTACGGCGGAGAGCGTGGAGACGGCAACATCGACGCTCGCCGCAAGCGGCTGGACATCGCAGATCGCGCTTGACGCGATTAAGCCCGCGGCGGACGGCGTTTTGACCGTCGCGCTCGCACAGCCGGGCGCGGTCAACTGGGTCATCTCGTTCGCGTTTGTCGGATTGGAGTTCTTCACCGGCATCATCCTTGCCGTGCTGCTGTTCTTCCTGAATGTTGAAAAGAACATCGACAAGGAGCAAGCGGAAATCAAAGCGCGTCACGAAGCCAAAAAACAGGCGTAACCGGAGGATCGTATGAAAGCAATTCGTTTACAGACCGAATATCTGACCAACCCGATCGGGATCGATGTGCAGCACCCGCGGCTCTTTTGGAACTGCGAAGGCGGCAAGCGGCAGACTGCGTACCGGATCGTGACCGAGAATTGGGATTCCGGCAAGGTCGCATCGAGCTCAATGCACGCGGATTACCCGAACGCGCTGACTTCACGCGAGCGCGTACACTGGAAAATTTGCCTTTGGGATGAGAACGACACAGCGGGCGAGTGGAGCGAGGCGTTCTTCGAGGCGGGCCTGCTGTCTCCCGCCGATTGGAAGGCGACGTGGATCACGGGAAATTACCGCGTGAATCGCAGCGAGCGTTATCCGGTCGATTGCTTCCGCAAGGTGTTTCGCGTCGAAAAGCCCGTGGCGTCGGCGCGGCTGTACGCGACCGCGTGCGGCTTGTACGAAGCGCGGCTTGGCGGCGAGAAGGTCGGCGCGTTCTGCTTCGCGCCGGGTTACACGGACTATCGCAAGCGCGTGCAGTATCAGACCTACGATGTAGCCGAGCTGTTGCAGCAGGGCGAAAACACGTTGACCTGTGAACTGGCGGACGGCTGGTATCGCGGCTCGTGCGGCGCGTGGGGCATTCGCAACCAGTACGGCACGGAAACCAAATTGCTGTTGCAGCTCGAGCTTCATTATGCCGACGGCACAACGGATTGGATCGGCACCGATGCATCCTGGGACTGGTCGAACGACGGTGCGATCCGCTTTGCGGACAACAAGGACGGCGAGATCGTCGAGGCGTGGCGCGTTCCGTCCTATTCGGGTAAGGCAAAGGCGTCCCGCCACCCGGTCGTTCCGACGGCGTCGAACAACGTTCCCGTGACCGAGCACGAGCGTCTGCACCCCGTGATCACAACCGCGCCGAACGGCAAGACCGTGCTGGATTTCGGGCAGAACATTGCGGGGTACGTTCGCTTTTCTGTCTATGCAAAGCGCGGGCAGCGCATGGTCTGGCGCTTTGGAGAGATGCTGGACGGAAACGGAAATTTCACGCAGGAAAACATCCAGCTGAAAAGCAAGAAGAAAACGACGCCGCTCCAAAAGATCGAATACACCTGCAAGGACGGGCGCAACGACTATCGCACAAAGTTTGCGGTGTTCGGTTTTCGCTATGCCGAGGTCGAGGGGGACGTCGCGCTTGATCCGAATGACATCGAAGCGATTGCGGTCTATTCCGATCTGGAACGCACGGGCGAATTTACCTGCTCCGATCCGCTGCTGAACCGGTTCTACGACGCAACGCTGTGGTCGGCAAAGGGCAACCATCTCGACATCCCGACCGACTGCCCGACGCGCGAGCGCCACGGCTGGACGGGCGACGCACAGATTTTCTTCGACACCGCGGCGTATCTGTTCTCGTTTGAACCGTTCGCAAAGAAGTATCTGACCG
>JAUMVL010000018.1 GCA_030530185.1 Clostridia bacterium
TCCACGTTCGGCATGATGAGATCGAGCGTTAAAACATCATACCGCTTGTCCTTTAACAGCTGCAGCGCTTCCTTTCCGTCGGCGGCCGTGTCCACCTCCGAAATGTTCTCCTGGGCGAGCAGGTATCCTTTCATCATATCGGTAAACCGGCTGTTGTCATCTGCCAGCAGAACACGGTATTTCGCCATTCCTTACCTCCTTTTGCGCCGGGGCGCTTTGCTTTTGATGCGTTTATTGTAGCACCGCTGTCTCAAATACGTTAGAGTTCACTTTCGGCGAACCCGCTCGGATCGGCGTCGATGTGTGTCGAACCGTTCCAAAGCAGTCCCATTTCCGTCTCAGGCAGAAAAAAGGCGCCGCCCGCATCCTGGAGCGACGCCTATACCCGTTCTTCGTGCCGTTTCGACAGGCTCAACCCATCCCGAGTACGACAAAGATCATGACGATGGCGATGATCGCGCCGATCGCAACGCGCGAAAGGACGAGCGGCAGGATCACCTTACCGGGGGTCGTACGACGGTACCGCGTACGATAGATTGCAAGCACGACGTAAGCAAGCATAAACGCGTAGCCGACATAGAACAGCCAGCGAAGCTGCAGCAGCGTCGCGGCAACCGATACGGCGGCGCATGCGACAAAACAGCCAATCGCAATCCAGTACAGGACCGTTGCCTTGCGCTCGTTGATCTTGCGCTGCGTATCAATATCGCTGTCGGAAATCATCTCGTCGATCGAGACGCCAAACTGCTCACTCAACAGCTTCAGGCTGTCGATCGCGGGAAATCCTTTGTCGGTCTCCCACTTCGAGACCGCAGTGCGCGTGACGTATAGCTTCTGTGCCAACTCATCCTGTGTCAGATTGTGCTCCTTGCGGAGCGCCTTCAGCTTTTCACTGAACTTCATGGGTCACACCTCCGCGTCCTTTTGATGGCTTTATTGTGGCACACAATCGTCAAAAAGTCACGACACGCTCCGTCACACCGGCCGATTTCGAGCCAAAAAGAGCGCCCCGCAGCGTGTCGGGACGCTCATCCGCCTTATTCTGCTTCAAATTCTTCCTTGCCTGCGCCGCAAATCGGGCAAACCCAATCCTCAGGCAGGTCCTCAAACGCCGTGCCGGGTGCAATGCCATTGTCGGGATCGCCGACGGCGGGATCATACTCATAGCCGCAGGGGCCGCAAACGTACTTTTCCATGGGGAACTCCTTTCCTGTTGTTTTTATTTGATTATATCACACCTTTCTTTTCAATGAAAAGGGGAATTTACAGAATGTCGGAAGTTTTTTGAAAAACCAGCACGGTCCGACCGAATACCGGTCTGACCGCAGTATTATGCTCAATCAGCCCCACAGAATCGCAAGTGCGGGAACGACCTGCTTTTTACGGGAAACAACGCCTTTTAAGAATACGTGATGGTTCTCGATCTTGTTGATACCGAACGCCTGTTTGAGGATCTCCTCATCGCCGAGGAACAGCAGCTCGGTTCCCTCCTTCAACACATCGGTAATCATCAGCAGCATCATGCCGTAACCCTTTTCGGCCTGGATCTGCTCCATGACGGAAAGAAACTCCTCTTTGCGCGCCAGCATGGCCGCCGAATCCATCGTTGTAATCTGAGAAATGCCGAGCTTGTGATCGGCAATGTGGAATTCCTTGAAATCGGTCATCAGCAGCGTGCGGGCAGGTTTATCTGCACCGGCGCCCGCGGAGAACACCTCCTTGCCGAGCTCCTCGAGATCGATGCCCGCAATCCGTGCCAAGCGCTCTGCAATGCGGCGGTCGCGCGGGGTGGCGGTTGGGGATTTGAACATGACCGTATCGCTGATGATCGCGGCCGCCATGAGCCCCGCGAGTTTTTCACCCGGCATCAGACCATGCTCCTGGAACATCGTGGCAACAATCGTCGTTGTCGAACCGACGGGCTCGTTGCGCATGTATACCGGATACCCGGTTTGCACATCCGCGAGCCGGTGATGGTCAATGATCCCGACCAGTTCCGCCTGATCGAGTCCCGGAATCGACTGGCTGACCTCATTGTGATCGACGAGCACGACGCGTTTGCGCTTCGGTCGAAGCAGGTGATAACGACTCAGCGTGCCGACAACGCGGTTCTGCTGATCGAGCACCGGATAGCTGCGGTAGCGGCTCTGCAGAATGATTTCCTTGACATCATCGAGAAAATCGTCGAGGTGGAAGCAGACGAGATCCTTTGTCTGCGCGATCCGGCTGACCGGAATCGATTGATACAGCATCCGTGCGGCGCGGTACGCGTCGCACGGAGTGGCGATCAAGCACGTACTGCTCGATCGTCCGCGGTATGTCTCGGCAAGGTCGCTCTGACACAGGATCACGCAGCTGGCGCCGATTGCAAGCGCTTTTTCGACAACCTCGGGCTGTTCGCCGCAAAGAATGATCGCCCCGGGCTTGACGCCTCGCAGCGTTTCCCCTGCGGTCGGCATTGCAAGGACGACCTCGCCGGAAACCGACTCGAACACGTCCTCATCGTTGTTGACAATCCGTCCCTCGAGCGCGGCCAGCAGGTTGAAGATCGGCACATTTTCGACGTACGGGGTTGCGATCGAGGCCATGTCGGTTTCGGCAATGCTGCTCGGCGTAATCATGCCGTATAAAGTCCCATCCTCGTGCACAATCGGTGCAGCATGGTTGCCGTCATCCTGCTCGAGCATCTGCCAGGCATAGCTGACCGGCACGCGAACACCGAGCTGCGGCGGCGTGTCGAAGTCGATGTCCCTGACCTGCGTGCGCACGGTGGACAAAAACTGCGGCGGCGTGAAGCCGAACTTCTGCAGCAGAAACGTGCTTTCGTCGTTCAAATGTCCGAGCCGCGCGGGCACATAGCCATTGTCGCCGAGCGCGTTGCACAGGGAGGCATACGCCATCGCGGAGACGATGGAATCCGTGTCGGGGTTGCGGTGTCCGCAAACATAAGTGGTATTCATGATTCACCTCACAAAAACGGTCCGATGGAGCAGAAGAATCCGATATGGAACAAATTGTTTTCATGATTATACCATATTCCCATCCGCTTGCAAAGGGGCAGACAGGAATTGTTCCGATGCGGTGCGGTTTTTTCTTGACAAGAATCCTGTATGCGCATACAATAATAGCGAGAATAAACGGAGGTAACGGCGATGGGTAAAATATTCTATGTTCTGTGGCTCGGCGCAACGCTGCTGTTTACGTATATGGTGTTCCAAAAGATGGATCTGACGCCGTGGAAGGGTGCGGTTCCGGGCTATAACCTCTACACCCTGTGCGAGGAATTTGACGGCAACGGCTGGCGCGTCTTTCTGTTTCTGGTCCCGGTTTACGGTATCATTCTCTGGATCCGAATGGGTATGAAGTGGGCAAGATCGTTCGGCAGAACGAACGGCTTCGGCGTCGGAATCGCGCTGCTGCCTCCGGTCTTCTTGGGGATCCTCGCCTTTAATGAAAAGGCCTGCTATCAAAAGACCGTCGAAGTATAACCGCCAAAAGTATAACTCTCTCCGCTTCGATCGGAGAGAATTTTTTATTTGGCTTTTGCATTCTTTTCCCGCCTGATTTCGACGAGTCCAAGCTTTAACGCAGCAGTCGGGCAAACGTTTGCACAGCGCCCGCAGCGAATGCACTCCGTCGAATCAAATTGGGTTTTGGGGTCGATGCCCATTGTGCAAACCGGAATGCAATGCCCGCACTGCACGCATGCTGCATCGTTCTTTTTCAGCTGCACGAGCGCAACGCGATTGAACAGGCCGTAGAACCCGCCGAGCGGACAAAGGTACCGACAAAACGGCCGCGAAAGTAACAGACTGACCAGCAGCACATGAATGAGCACAATCAGCTTCCACCAAAAGAGCGGGCCGATCTGATCCGAGAGAATCTGATCGAGCGACAGCAGCGGAATCGCACCGAACAGGGTCCCCGCCGGACAGACATATTTACAGAAATACGGCACGCCCGTATAAATCAGAGGCAGCGCAACCACAAGCAATGCAGCGATCACGTATTTCAGCCAGCGCAGATACTTTTCGCCGGGAAACGTTCGAATTTTTTTGAAAAACGGAATTCGGAACAAAAGATCCTGTACGAGTCCGAACGGGCACAAAAAGCCGCAGACCGCGCGCCCGAGCAATGCGCCGAACAGAATCAAAAGTCCAAGCACATAGAATGGAAACGATGGCTTTTGCCTGCTCAGACTGTTTTGCAGCGAGCCGAGCGGACACGCGCCGACGGCGCCCGGGCAGGAATAGCAATTCAGCCCCGGAACGCAGACCTGCTTCAGCTTGCCCTGATAGATCGTCCCGGAAGCAAAACCCCTCCAATTTGCATTTTGCAGCAGTGCCGCACAAATCTGTACGACAAGCCGCCTTCCGTCTCCCCGGTTTTTCATCCGATTCCGATGCACTCCAAGCAGATGCGGATCGCCTTTTGCAGCACGGCGTTCGGCTGCCCCAGCAAAAGGCCGATCGTCACAAAAGCCGCCCCCAGCACAAGCAGCGCAATCGGTGCGGCAAGCGGTCTGTACCGTTTCATTTCAAATATCCTTCCACCGTACGGGTCCATCCAGAAAGGTCGTTGCTGCCGACGGTAGGCTGATCGATCAGCATTCCATTCGGCTTAAGGAAAAATGTTGTCGGTATGTATTGACAGTTTTGTGCCAGCTTAGCCAAGTCACCCTCGGGGTACAGCACCGGATACGTCACGCCTGCGTTCTCCACAATCGCACGCGTCTCCTCCATATCGCTGTCGTCCACGATCACGCCGAGCAGCAAAACGTTCGGATATGCCTGATACAGCTTTTCCAACTCCGGCATCTCGCGCACGCACGGTCCGCACCAGTATGCCCAAAAATTCAACATGATCAGATCATACCCGTCAAAGATGCTTTCATCAACCGCATTCCCATCGAGATCGGTCGTTGAAAAGCGGAACTGCTTCTCAACAGCGGGCTCCGGTTCGATCGTTGTATTCGAAGGTGTTGCCTCGGCTGCCGGCTCCGTAGCTGTCGCTTGCGGGGACGGCGCTTTGGGTGCGCAGCCAAAAAGAAGAGCAACTATAAGCAGCCAAGAAAGGATTTTTTTCATAAGAGACACTCCGTTGATGGTTTTGCTTAGCTTTCCCAGATAAATGCATCCTTACCCGCGCCGATCTCAAAATGCAACTTGGCAATACCGGGATCGAGCGTGGCATACGGTTCGCTGCAGCATCAAACGATTACAGCCCCGTTCCGCTGATCGACTGCCCGAGATCCTGAAAATAATCGCCGAACAGGCCGAGACTTCCGCTGCGAATCGACGCGATCAGCGCCGCCAGGAATCCGCTGAACTTGACCAAGCCCCAGACAAGCGCAAGGCTGCTGACCACGATCCCGACGATTCCGAGGATGCGGCCGGCCTTGGCTCTTCCATCAAGGGGCAGCCCGTTCCTCTCGGCAAAGCGCGCGGCGCCGTTGCCCTGCGTCAGCGCAAGGATGCCGAACACGAGGCCGATCGTACGCGAAACGGCAACGGAAAGGATTCCGAATACGAGTGAACGAATCGCTTTGCCGGACAGGGTCTTTTGTTCTTGGGTGGGTTCGGTGATCTGATTCTCTTCCATTGTCGTTCTCCTTTTTCGATTTTGATTATTCGGATGTTTGACTGCGCAGCGCTTCAAGCTTGTGTTTGATACGCTGCAGGGCATTGTCGATCGACTTGGGCGGCCGGTTGAGCTTCTGTGCGATCTGCTGATAGGAGAAACCGTTCAAATACAGTCCGAGAACGGTCTGCTCAAGGGGCGAGAGGTTTTCCTGCAGATACTTTTGAATCTGTTCATATTCTTCCTGCCCGATCAACTGCTCCTCGGGATCGACGACGCGCAGATTCTGCATCGTATCGAACAGCGTCTGATCGCCGTCCTCCTCAAACTTCGGCTGATTCAAAGAAACGTACGTGTTCAGCGGCGCATGTTTTTTTCTCGTCGCACGCTTGATCGCAGTCAGAATCTGCCGCGTGATGCATAGATCCGCAAAGCTATGGAACGACGCCGCCTTTTCCGGATCATATTCCAAAACCGCTTTATAGAGGCCGATCATCCCTTCCTGTACCAGGTCCTCGTGATCGGCGCCGATCAGAAAATAGGTGTGCGCCCGCGAACGCACTGCCTGCTTATATCGCTCATACAACAGCCGTTCCGCGTCCTCGTCACCGGCACGCAGTTGCTCAATCAATTGTTCGTCGGTATAGGTCGTCTCCATCCCGGCTCCTTATTTTCCGTCCTGTCTCCGTTTTTCAAACATCAGTATCGCGGCGGCAACGCCCGCATTCAAAGAATCAATGTGTCCCTGCATCGGGATCGAAACCAGGAAATCGCAGCTTTCGCGCACCAGCTTGGAAAGTCCGTCACCCTCGCTGCCGATCACCAACGCCAACGCGCCCGAAAGGTTCTGCTTGCCCATCGGCTGTCCGTGCATATCCGCACCCGCAACCCAGACGCCGGCTTTTTTCAGCTCGGCAATCGCGCCGGAGATGTTTACAACGCGTGCGATTTTGACGTATTCGCTTGCGCCCGCGCTCGATTTGACCGCGGCTGCCGTGACCGACGCGCTTCTGCGCTTGCCGATCACAACGCCGTGCGCGCCCGCGCAGTCCGCACTGCGGATGATGGACCCAAGGTTGTGCGGATCCTCGATCCCGTCGAGCACAATCACAAACGGCTCTTCGTTCCGCTCCCTTGCCACGGCAAGGATATCCGCTACCGTGCAGTATTCCACGCCCGCGGCATACGCAACGATGCCCTGGTGGTTCGCGGTTTTGCCGCCGTGACCGAACGGCATGCACAGTTCGTCCAGCTTTTTGCGGTCGACCTCGCGAATCACAAGTTTCTTATCCCGCGCAAGGTTCACAATCTCCCGAAGGCTGCCGTCGGTCTCATTCGAGACGAGAATCCGGTCGATGCTGCGGTCTGCCTTGATCGCCTCCCGCACCGCATTGCGTCCGATCAACAGATATGGCTGTTCATCCTCCTCGCTCTGCTGCACTGCAGGCGCCTGATAAGCCGTCTCCGTCCGCCGCTCGTCAAAGGACTTGCGGTACGGTTTTCTTTGCTGCTCGCTGCCTCTGCGATAGGTCCCATCCATGTTTTCCGTCCGTTCACCGCGGGTTTCGACGCGTTTTGCACCGCCGCGAACGCCATCGGGCTTCCGCCCGCCGCGCGCAGAGCCTTCCGAATCGGCGCTGCGATAGCTGCGCGTGCCGTCTGCACCGTAATTTCGAGAGGGACGATCTCCCTCCGCCCGATTCTTTCGATATGGCTGTTTTCCGTTGGTGTCACGATATGCCATCTTGTTCTCCCCTTCCAAAAGCAATGTTCATCAATTCTCCGATACGCGCATCCCGCCCGAGGCAGTACAAATATCCCAGCAACGCCTCAAACCCCGTAGCGACGCGATAGTCCTGCACATTGGCGTTTTTCGGCACCGTAGCGCTGTGGGCATTGCGTCCGCGCTTGAACGCGGCAAGCTCCTCCTCGTCCAAAGACGGCTGGATACGGAAAAACGCCTCCGCCTGCCCTTTGGCGCAAACGAGCTTGGTGCTTTCGATGTGCAGCGCATGTACCGTTCCGTCGGTGCCGAACGCGAGGAGCGTTCTTGCATAGAGGTCATAGATCGTGTCTCCCAGGTACGCGAGCGTCAGCGCGGGAAGCTGTTTGGGATCGATGCACGGCGCAAGGCCGAGCGCATCCGTAATTTGTTCTTTCATGTCCATATATCGTCATGATACCTGTTTTTTTCGATAAAAGCAAGCCATTTCACAGATTTCTCACAACCCCAAAATAGACGGCGGCGCAGGAGCGTTCCCGTGCCGCCGATTTTCCTTTTCGTGCGATTTCTTATTGTTCCGTTCCGTTCAGCAAAGAACCGCATGTCTTCAGTCGATCCGGGATGGCAATGTGCTGCGGGCAGACCTGCTCGCACTTCTTGCATGCGATGCATGCATCCGCACGGTGTGCCGGATCAATCGCCTCATATGCCGCATATGCTTCGGTCTCACGGCCGCTTCCGAGCTTCAGATTCGCCGCAGCAAAGATATCGGGGATCGGGATGCCTTTCGGGCAGCCCTCGGTACAATAGCGGCAAGCGGTGCAGGGAATCGTCTCGGATGCGCCCATGATACGCTGCGCCTCGTGAATGACGCGGCGCTCATCGGCATTGAGCGGAACAAAATCGGTCATATAGGACAGATTGTCCTGCATTTGCGCAACATTCGACATGCCCGAAAGTACGCTCAACACCCCATCGAGCGATGCGCAAAAGCGAATTGCCCACGAAGCCGGAGACAGCTCTGGATGCATCTTGGAAAACAGCTCCTGCACCTCCTTGGGCGGCTTTGCAAGCGCACCGCCCTTGACCGGCTCCATGATGACCACACGCTTGCCGTGTTTGCGCGCAACCTCATAGTTGGCGCGCGACTGCACAGAAGGATTCTCCCAATCGGCATAATTGATCTGCAGCTGTACAAACTCGACGTCCGGATGCGCCGTTAAAACCTCATCAAGCAGCTCCGGTCCCGCATGGAACGAAAAGCCGTAATGTCGGATCGTGCCCTTAGCCTTTTGCTCCTGCACAAAGTCCCAAAGATGAAACTTGTCGTACAGTTTATAATTGTTGTTCATCAGTGAATGCAGCAGGTAATAGTCGATATACTCCGCGCCGGTTCGTTTGAGCGAGGTGAACAATTCCTGCTTGGCTCCCTTCTCAATCGGCATCATGCCCGCATGGAGCTTCGTTGCAAGGGTGAAGCTGTCCCGCGGATAGCGCTCGACCAGCGCCTTGCGCGTTGCGTCCTCGGACCCGGGATAGACAAACGCCGTATCAAAATACGTAAACCCGGCCTCCATGAACAGGTCCACCATCTTCTTAACCTGTTCCACATCGATCAAAAGTCCTTTGTGCGGCAGGCGCATCAACCCGAATCCGAGCTTTTTCGGTTCGTCGAGATTTGGCATATCCATCAGCTCCTTTGTTTGTTGCCTGAAAAAATTATATCGGATATCACCGCTCCGCGTCAATAAAAATATACCGATAAGCATGATTTGTGGTATAATGAATGCATCTATCCCCTTTAGGAGCATCCGGCCATGGAAGAACCGATCTTAAATCCATCTCAAACCGAAGCGGTCACGGCAACCGAAGGGTTTGTTCGCGTCGTTGCGGGCGCAGGCTCCGGCAAAACGCGCGCCCTGTCGCATCGGTTCGCGTACCTTGTCAACGACTTTGGCATCCTGCCCGGCAACATTTTGTGCGTGACATTCACAAACAAGGCGTCCAATGAGATGCGCCAGCGCATCCATGCCTTAACCGGGGACAACGACACCGGCTATATCAACACGTTCCACGGCTTTTGCGTGTCGGTTTTGCAGGAAGACAGCTATGCGGTGCAGTATCCCAAGAGCTTTCTCGTGCTCGACAATTCCGACATTGACGATATGCTCAAAATTCTCTACGAGGAACGCGGGCTGACGCTAAGGGATATGACGTTTGCGAACGCCCGGGATATGTTCGAGATGCAAAAGCTGTTCAAAAAGCCGGAATACTATCTCGACCTTGTGAATCTCTCGCTCGACGCGCTGCGGGAAAAGTATCTTTCTGCGACGGAAACGGAGGAGATTTTGTTCTACGGGTACCTGTACCAGCAAAAGAAATGCTTTGGGCTGGACTACAACGACCTGATCAAATTCACGCTCTACATCTTCCGTGAGCACGCCGATATCCGTCTCAAATGGCAGCAGCGGCTCGAATACATCATGATCGACGAGTTTCAGGACATCGATGCGCTCCAATATGAGCTGATGGAGGTGCTTTGCGGCTATCACAAAAACCTGTTCATCGTCGGCGATCCCGATCAAACCATCTATACGTGGCGCGGCGCCAACGTGAAATATCTGCTCGATTTTGACAAGCATTTCCCCGGCACCCGTACGATCCTGATGAACGAGAATTACCGTTCAACGCCGGAGATTCTTGCCGTCTGCAATTCGCTGATTGCCAAGAACAAGGATCGCATCAAAAAGGATCTCGTTTCGATGTGTCCGCACGGGGACAAGGTCGTTTGCCACCACGCCCAAAATGCCGAGATGGAAGCAAAATGGATCGCGGACGAGATCAAAAAACTGCACCAAAGCGGCGTATCCTACCGCGACATTACCGTGCTGTATCGTGCGCACTATCTGTCGCGCCAGCTCGAGGAAGTGTTTCTCAAGAAGAAACTCCCCTATGCGATCTACAGCGGCGTGCCGTTCTTTGCACGAATGGAAATCAAAGATGCTCTGTGCTACCTTCGCATGATCGCATACCGGGACGACCTGTCGTTCCGCCGCATCGTGAACACGCCAAAAAGGAACCTGGGGCAGCGCCGCATGAAATTTTTGGAAGACTATGTCACAGCAAACGGCGGTACGCTCTACGAAGCGCTGCAAAAAACGCTCGACGACCCGATCTTTAAAGGCACCGGAGCCGATGCCTTCGTCCGCCTGATCGAACGGTTTTCGTCCTCCTATGAGGGCCGTCCGGTTTCGGAAGTACTGAGCGCGATTTTGGACGAAAGCGGATACGAAGCAGCCTTGCGCACCGAGGGCAGCCAGGAACGGCTTGACAACCTTGCCGAGCTGAAGCAAAGCGTTTATGAATATGAAACGACCTGCGGCGAGGAGGCGACGCTTGTGCATTACCTGTCGCACGTCGCGCTGTTTACGAACGCAGATGTGTCCGAACCCGGTGACAGGATCAAGCTGATGACGATCCATGCGGCAAAGGGGCTCGAATTTCCGTATGTGTTTCTGTGCGGCATGAACGAGGGTGTGTTCCCCTCGCGCAAAGTGCGCACGCTCGCCGGCATGGAGGAGGAGCGGCGGCTGGCTTTTGTCGCGATGACGCGTGCCGAAAAGAAGCTGTACCTGACCGAAGCCGAGGGGCGCAACCTGGACAACACGCCGCGCTATCCGTCGCGCTTTCTCTTGGATATTCAACAGGACCTGTTGGACTACACCGTGCTCCCGCGCGAGGGGCTGATCCGAGACGCATGGAGCTATATTCGAAACTCCGAACGGATGCTGCCCGAAAATGCGCAAAGCGAGGCGTTTCCGGTCGGAGCACGCGTGAAGCACATGCTGCTTGGCAAGGGCACCGTGCTCTCCGTTGAGACCGACCTTGGCGCATACCGCATTCAGTTTGATACATTGCCCACGCCTCGCTCGATTGCGTTTCGAGTAAAGCTCGAACGAATCGACCCGCAATGACAAGCGGATTCCATCGAA
Organism: Clostridia bacterium; assembly: GCA_030530185.1. Classification (GTDB taxonomy): domain Bacteria; phylum Bacillota; class Clostridia; order Christensenellales; family CAG-138; genus UBA3792. The sequence continues at coordinate 11,296 of JAUMVL010000018.1, forward strand.
AACGGAAGCTCCTCTCAAAAGCGGAGCTTTTTCGTTACTTTTTTTGACTCTCTGCGCAACCGAATTCCGAAATACATGCTCTATATGGGTGTAAGTGCTTACACAAAGCGAACAGAAAGCGAAAACGCCTATGAAACAAGACTACTTTGATCGGGTCTACGAAAAGACCTACCGACCGCTGCTGCGCTATGCGATCCTGCATCTGTCGAACCCCGCCGATGCGGAGGACGCGTTGCAGAACGTGTACGTCGATTTCTACCGTCGCATCGAGCGATACGGACATCTCGACATTCTGGCTCCGAAATCATTTCTGCTGAAAATGCTCAAACGCGAAATCATCAAAAACTATGCCGAACGCTCTGTGCGAAAGGCGTATTTAATTGAGGACTATGACAAAGACCGAACGGAGAGAACCATTTCGTTCACGTTCGAAGACGCCGTACTCGATCGCGCAATGGTGGAGCAGGTGTTTTGCACAGCCAAATCGCTCCCTCCGGAAACATACCGCGTATTCGTGCTCTACTACGGGTTTGAAATGAGCGTTGCAGACATCTGTACCGAGCTGCAGATCGGACGCGAAGCCGTAAAAAGCCGTCTGTTCCGCGCGCGGAATGAACTGCGCAAGCAGCTTTTTCCGCAAGCCGCACAATCTCCCAGTAAAAGAGGAATCCATTATGAATGAAAAACGTTTTTACCATACGGCGCTGGACCGTACGCTGCTTGGCGGCAAGTCCCTCAAAAAGCAGATCGATGCGAAGATTCGTGCCGAAAAGGCTGAAGCCTCCCGCCATAAATCCGCCCGTTCCGCATCCCGCAACGCCAAGGAATGGAACCCTCGCCCGGTTCCGTGGATCGCAATCCCCGTCGCTGCCATGCTCCTCCTTTGCACGCTGACGATCGGCATCACCGCCGGCGCGCGCGCCCTGCGCGATTCCAAGCAGGCTGCCGCTTCCGCAACGCCCCAACCCACCGCAACGCCTGCCCCCGCGATGCATACCGGCGCACAGGCCGATATCGACCTAAAAGATCTCGGCTGTACCGTGAAGCTGCTCCCGGAGTTTGACGACGAGCTGAAAGCCGAGTGTCTCGCCTGGCGACAGTCTCAGGGCGGCGAACCATACCGCGGAGAGGATTGGGCATGGCTGAAAAGCGCAACGATGACGATCACCGATCTAAGGCAGTCCGGATCGCGGATCCAATGGACGGAGGAAACCGTAAGCGAACCGCTGCAGCCGTTTTTGGAAATGCGTACCAACGCCGAAGGACAGTCGGTCGAGCTGTCGCTCGATTCGGTGACCTACACTGTGGAAGGCGACGATACGGTCTATTCGCTCGGAACCGTATTCAACGAAACGGACTGGAAACCGGAAACAGACCGATTTTTCATGACCTGGTGCAATGAACGCTCCACAAGCGACGCACCGCTGCCCGCAGAAGGTATTGTGACGATGAACGCCACCTACTGCGTCGTGGATTTCAAGGTAGAGGATATGGGCCGGCGCTTCGGCTCGGTTGCTTTGATCGAACACACGTTCTCCTACGACGCCGCGAAACTGAATCAAGCGTATGCCGTGCCGCCTGTACAGCAGCGGGGCGATGACGAAACCTACCGCGTGCTGCTCGTCACGGAAACGGACAATGCCGACCGCTATGCCTCTGCCCGCAAGGCGGCGAACCTGCCCGCGCTGAACGAGGCAGAATGGGAATGGCTGCGGTCGATCGAGCCGGAACTCGATTCGATGCATTACGACGGAACGGAATTGATCTGGGCGGAGCATCTCCAAACGGCGGACAATCAGGCATTCACCGCCGAGGGAGACGGCAATCTGCGGCTTTCGATTCGAACGGACAGCATTACGTTCCGTGCCGAGCACAACACGGTCTCCGCAGTTGCTTACGGTGACAGCGCCGTTAACCTGGATGACCGTGGCAAGGTGATCGTCGCGTCCTACGAGAGTTCGTTCTTCTCGAATGGTCAGCTTGCCAACATGCTGTGGCAGGATCGTTTGCAGACAGTCACGACAACCTATCGGGTGATCGATCAAAACGCTCTGACCGACGGTGTTCCCATTGAGGCTGCCGTCGTGGCGACGATCGAGCATACGTTCCCGGTGGACAAGAACGAACTGCTTTTGGGCTACGGCATGCAGCCGAGGCAGATCGTCGAGCTCGGCGTGCGCAACGATTCGCTTCCGGGCATGACGATCGAATTGAGCGAGATTTATACCGGAAACACGCTTTCCGCGGTCCTGCAGGTGTATGGCTCCGCCAAGCTTCCCCAGACGCTCGCGCTCGACTCGGTTGCGTTCCGCACGGCGGGCCGTCCCGCAATCAACGCTTCGAGCATCAACAACTGGACATTTGACAGCGCACAACATGCGACAACGACGGTTTTCTTCCCGATCGATCAAAACCCGATCTGGCCGGGCAACACGCTGATCGTCGAGGGCAAGCTGAATGGCGAGGATTTCATTCTCAGCTACACCTACCCGTACTCGCAGTTCAAAGAATGGAACACCGATGTCAACGCAGCCTCTGCCGAGGCGCTTGCCGCCAAGGCAACGGTTTCGGAGATTGAAACGACCGGAAGTCTCGTGCAGGCGAGAAGCGGTTTCGGCTATCAGAGTATCGTGGTTTCGCATGTGCTGCGTAAGGGGAACATTCTCTATGTTTTGACCGCGAAGGAGCAAACGGATACAACGGGCAACTTTACCGAACTGCTGTATTCCGACTTTGATGAAGGATTCTGGCCGATGATCGATGGGCGCCCGTGCGACTATGCGGCGCTGGTTGCACAGGATGACAGCTTAACCAGCGGATTTGCCTACTGCGTCATGCTGCCCTACCCCGCGGATCGGCTGCCGGAGGAATCGCTGATCGGTTTTGAAGGCGCAATGTTCCGCTACAACTGGCGGACCGGCGAAGCAACGGTCCCGAATGGGTACGAGGAATACCTCGCTATGCGCAAGGAAAGTTATGAGCTTGCCAAACCGTACTGCACCGCAGATTGGATTTGGCGGTTCCATGCCGAATCAGAGGGCTTTGCCGCGACCGATCTTGTGTTCCACAACAAGACGATGAACGGTGTGATCGGCCTCGTGCTCGAGGAAACGGCTTCGGGCGAGATGGAGGATCTCTTCGATCCGCATGAGGCGCCGGTTTTGATGCTGGACGGCATACCGCTTGTCTTCAACGCCGACGCAAACAAGCTCGACCCGACGCTCGGCAATCGCTCCAAAGACGGCAAGCGTTGCGGCTACTGTTATTTCGGCTATGCAGCGGCTGATCTTCCTGAAACGTTTGAACTATCCGTCACGTGGCGTGGCAAGACGGCATCCGTCACACTGAACAAATCCGATGTAATTCGACTGCCCGACGGTGACGACCGCTCCTATCACGACGTATTCGGATATTGAGACCGCGTAAAACACAAAACGCACATCCAAACGAGTGTGCGTTTTCGTTCCGATTCGCCTAAAATGCTTAGCACTCCATCCTTTGGAGTGCTATTTTTCACAATTGCATAACATTTCCAACAAACTCCTGACAAACTCGTGTTGTATGATGCAGTTATCAAAAGAAGAGAGGGCCGGGACCGAATAGGAACGGCCCGCTCGAGAAAGAATAAGCAGAAAAACAAGGAGGTAACTACCATGTTTGAACTGAGACCGTATCGTAAAAACGAAGTGAATAATGCCATGTATTACAACCCATTCCGCGAGATGGAGGAGATGGAGCGTCGGTTCTTCCGCGATCCGTTTGCGATGTTTGACGGCAACGAGCTTGCGATGTTCAAG
>JAUMVL010000255.1 GCA_030530185.1 Clostridia bacterium
CATTGCAACAGATCGAGCCGCATCGTTCCGTCGGGATCCGCGGGAATCCGCACCGGCTCACAGCCGAGTGCGGCAAGCGGACGAATCACCGCGTTGTGTTCCATGGACGAAATCAGCACGCGATCCCCCGGTCGGAGCGTCCCGCATATGGCCTGGTTCAACGCCGCCGTTGCGCCCGCCGTGAAGATCACGCGGCGCGGGTCGGAGCAGCCGAAGGCCTTTGCAAGCCGCTCACGCACCTCGTATACGATCATTCCCGCTTCGGTGCTCTTCGCATACGAGCCGCGCCCGATGTTGCAGCCGACCGCATCGAGATACCGTTTCATCGCATCCGAAACGCCCGCCGCCTTGGGAAACGACGTTGCCGCGTTATCCATGTAAATTTCAGGTAACATTTGTTCGTGATCCTCTCTTGCAAATAACGCTCATATATGATATTATATCATCAGAACGTTATCCTTGCAAGTGGATAACGGGAAAGAAGGGTATGAAATGGAGAAAAGCAAAAAAGGCTTTGCCGGTTTCCTAAAGGACAACTGGCTGGTCATCGTCACGGGGCTCTTGATCGGCGCCGCAGCGGTTCTTTTAACCGCACTCGGCAATCCGAAGAACATGGGTTTCTGCATCGCGTGCTTTGTGCGTGACATTTCGGGCACGCTGCAGTTCCATCAGGCGGCGGTCGTCCAGTACTTCCGGCCCGAGATTGTCGGTCTCGTCATCGGTGCGATGGTGATGGCCCTGGTCAAGAAGGAATGGCGTGCGCAGGGCGGTTCGTCCCCGATCACGCGGTTCTTCATCGGCATGTTCGTCGTGATCGGCGCGCTCGTGTTTTTGGGCTGCCCGCTCCGCATGGTCATCCGGATCGGCGGCGGCGATCTGAACGCCGTGGTCGGTCTGGTCGGCTTTATCGCCGGCATCCTGATCGGCGTAATTCCGCTCAAAAGCGGCTTTACGCTCAACCGTGCTTATAAGCAGAGCATGGCCGAAGGACTGATCTTCCCGATCCTGCTCGTCGTGCTGTTCATTCTCTCCCTCTGCACCGACCTGTTCAAGCTCTCCGAAAAGGGCCCGGGCAGCATGCGTGCGCCGTGGATCGCTGCGCTCTTGATTGCGGCTGTGATCGGTGCGCTGTGCCAGCGTTCGCGTCTGTGCATGGCGGGCGGAATCCGTGATGCCGTGCTGTTCAAGGATTTCCACCTCATCCTCGGCTTCGCTGCGATTCTCGTTGCCGTGCTGATCGGCAATTTGATTACCGGAAACTTCAAGTTCGGTTTTGAAGGACAACCCGTCGCGCATACGGACGGCGTGTTCAACTTCCTTGGCATGGTGATGGTCGGCTGGGGCAGCGTTCTGCTCGGCGGCTGCCCGCTGCGTCAACTGATTCTGGCCGGCGAGGGCAACAGCGACTCCGCCATGACCGTGCTCGGATACCTTGCCGGTGCGGCGGTCGCGCATAACTTCGGCCTTGCCTCCTCCGGTGACGGAATCGGCGCGGGCCCGGTCGTGTGGGTGCTCGGTGCGGGCGTTGGGTTCTTTGCATTGCTTTCGGTGTTCAACAGCAAAAGGAGGGCGTAAACCATGTTGGATGTTCGCGGATTGAATTGTCCGATGCCGGTGCTGGCCGTGCAGCGGGAAGTAAAGGAAAAAACGCCCAAGTCGCTGGAGGTGCTGGCCGATCACATGACGGCGGTCTATAACATTCAGCGGTTTGCCGCGTCGCAGGGCTATACCGTCAAGGTCGAGGAAACGGCCGACGGCGATTACCGTCTGACGCTGTCCAAATGAGCTACATTGCCACGTTTTACACGCATGTTGCTGCGATGCTGACGCATCGCACTCTCACGCAGAACGGGATAAACGCGCGCCTGATGCCGGTCCCCCGCGCGCTCTCATCGAGCTGCGGCACCTGCGTTCGCTATGAGGCGAACGACCCGATGGAGGCCCTGCTCGACCGCGACGTCGAACAGATTGCCGAAGCAACGCCAACCGGCTATCGCGTGCTGAAACGGTTTGATTGACCGGTTCATCGTGAACGAACGCCCCGCGACCGAAAATCGCAGGGCGTTCTTTTTGACAGAATGATGGCAAAAGCCCTGCTGAAAGCGACAGCAGGGCTTTTGTTTGGAGAAGATCGAACGTTTTTATTGCAGAAGCTTATGGATTTCGGATCGGGTCGGCATCGAGCGGATCGCGCCTTTCTTCGTTGTGACAAGATACGCTGCGGCATCGGCAAAATCGTACTTTGCAACATCGGTTCCCACCTCGCCGTCCGCAAAGAAGAAAATGCCCTCTGCCGAAAGATCGGTCAAGGCCGTTGCAGCGATGACCTGCTCGCCGCCGTTGACAGACGCCTCGACGCTAAACTGATCGAGGTTCAAGCGCAGCCTGATTTCGCCGTCCGAATCGCGCCAGATCTTCGGATCATGGATGTTCCCCAAGATCGCATCCGGCGT
>JAUMVL010000256.1 GCA_030530185.1 Clostridia bacterium
GTTTGCAACCGAAAACGAAAACTTTTCCTACCGTGTCGTAACGGACCGGAGCGTCTTTTACGTGGCATTTGTCGCGAGCACGACCAGCACGGCCGATCGGTCCAAGCGCCTGATGCCGGGACAGACCTATCCGTTTAAGATCAAGGGCATCGATGATGCGTTCATGGGCACGGTCGTTTCCGAAAAGGACGCAACAAACGGTATTCTGTATGTAATGGCGGTGCAGGCGGACGTTAAGCCCTTGCTGGATGCGCGTGTGGTTGATATTTCCATTCAAAATACGGCAACAGGTCTGTACGTGCCGGTCGATTATATCGAGTATTCCAACGGCGTCCCGTATGTGACGATCAAGTCGGATTACGGCTATACACCGATCGCAGTTTATATCGCGGGTTCCGATGGAGAGGACGCGATCATCTCCGCGCGCGATGAAAAGCTGACGTTGTTTGCCGGCCTGCGCTATCGTATGCCGATCGAACAGGATGACGATTAAAAGGAGGCGACTCGGATGGAAACAATCAAGGATCGCTTGGAACGCGTGCAGGAATCCATGGCGCTTGCCTTGCAGCGCGCGGGACGAAAGCCGGACGAGGTGCGGCTCTGCGCGGTGACCAAATTCGTTTCCGTTGAGCGAATCGGGGAGGCGGTCGACGCCGGCGTGTCTTTGATCGGCGAAAACCGGGCGCAGGAGTTCTCCGAAAAGTTAACTTTTTATAAACAGCGCAATTTAGAGGCGCATTTTATTGGACAATTGCAAACAAACAAGGTAAAATACATCTGTGGCCAAGCCGACTTGATCCAATCGGTGGATCGCATTCCGCTGCTCGATGCCATCGAGCGGCGAGCCGAACGACTCGGCATCGTCCAGCCGATTCTGATTCAGGTCAATATCGGAAACGAACCGCAAAAGGGCGGAGTGCCGATGGATGCGCTGCGTGCGGTACTGGATGCAGCACAGACCTGTTCGCATGTTTGTGTGCGCGGGCTGATGTGCGTTCCGCCGGCGGGAGAGCCCGAGCGTACGCGGCCGTACTTTCGGAAGATGTACGAACGTTTTATTCGAGAACGTGAAGGACTGTCTACGTTCGACACGCTGTCGATGGGCATGAGCCACGATTATCCGATTGCAATCGAGGAGGGCGCGACGCTGGTGCGCGTCGGCACGGCCATCTTCGGCGCCAGACAGATTCAGGGAGGAATACAGAATGGGTAAGTTTTTGAGCTTTATCGGTTTAGAGGATGTCGATGACGACGAACTGCTTGAGGAGGAAGAGGAGAAGCAGCCCAAAGCAGCCGCTCCTGCTCGACCCAGGCAGCGCAAGGAGTCCGCATCCCGTCCGGCACAGAACAATGATCCGGTGACGCCGCAAAACATTGCGGATATGAAAATGATCGTGTTCCACCCGGTCGCTTATGACGATGCGCAGAGCATTGCAGACAACCTCAAGAGCCATAAGCCGATCATTGTCAACATGGAGGAGCTCGACGGCAATACGGCACAGCGTGTGCTCGACTTCCTGCTCGGTGCGGTCTATGCGCTCGACGGAACGATCAGCAAGATTTCCCGCGGAATTTTCCTGGTCGCGCCGAAGAATTGCGACGTCGTAGACAACGGCGAAGACGGTTATACCGATCTTTGATGAGCGGTTCTCGGTATGATTAAGGCCGAAAATATCGCAACGAAAGAGTTTCGAAAATCCTTATACGGATACGACTGTGAACAGGTCGATCGGTATCTGGATGAATTGATTGTGCAGCTTCGGCAAATGGAACAGGAGCGGCTGGAAATGGCGACGACAATTGAGTATCTCGTCAGCCAGGTGCAGGGCGATCCGATCGGCATACCCGAAGCCGATGAGATTGTTGCGCCTATATCGCCGCACGAGCTGCTGACAAATACCGGCAGACGGCGACTGGAGCAGTCCAAAGCCAAACCGGCCGAAGCTGAGCCGGAGCATTCCGATGAAGCGTAAACCGATCCATACGATACCGCCGATGTCCATGGCGGAAGTAAAAGCCCGTGGTTTTGACGGGCTTGATTTTGTATATATCAATGGGGATGCATACATCGACCATCCATCTTTCGGCGCGGCGATCATCGCACGAACGCTGCAGGAGCATGGCTTTACCGTCGGAATCATTGCACAGCCGGATTGGCACGACGTCGAGGCGTTTCGCGCGCTCGGCAAGCCGAAGCTTGCGTTTTTGGTGTCGTCGGGAAACATTGACTCGATGGTCAATCATTATACCGTTGCCAAGCGCCGCCGAACCGATGATGCTTACACGCCGGGCGGCCGGGGCGGCGCAAGACCCGATCGTGCGGTGATCGTTTATGGCAACAAATGTCGTGAAGCATATCCGCACGTGCCGGTGCTGATCGGCGGCATCGAAGCAAGTTTGCGCCGCTTCGCACATTATGACTACTGGGACGACCGCGTTCGCCATTC
>JAUMVL010000019.1:0-4933 GCA_030530185.1 Clostridia bacterium
GTCCGCCATGAACGAAATCATATTGGCGGTTTCACGGACGGTTTCACCGTGCGCGATTTGACTCTTGCCCTCGTCAAGGTCCTGCACTTCCAAACCGAGCAGGTTGCACGCGGATGCAAACGAGAAGCGCGTACGGGTTGAGTTGTCGCGGAACAGCGAGATGCCGAGTCCGGAATCGAAGATCTTCGTTGAGATGTTGTTTTCACGCAGGTGACGCAGCGCATCGGCCACGGTGAACACGGCGGCGATTTCATCGTCGGTCTTTTCCCAGGTCAGGAAAAAGTCGCCGTTGTACATGTTCTGAAAGTTCAGTTGATCGAGTTTGTCGGTGTACTTTTTGACGTTGCTCATGATAGCCCCCCTATAATCAATCGTTGGCAAATTTGGTGTTCGTCTTACCGGCGCGGAATTCGGATGCATCAACGCTCTTGTCGGCTTGCAGATAGTAGTAAGGCGTCAGGGCGTAGACAGCGGCGCAAGTGACCAGGTCCTGCTTCCAGGTGATTTCGTTCGGCGCGTGTGCCTGCGATTCGGCACCCGGACCAAAGCCGACGCACGGGATGCCATAGCGTCCCTGAATCGAAACGCCGTTCGTCGAGAACGTCCATTTATCGACGAGCGGGCGATGACGGAGATGCATCGCGCTTTCGGAACCGATGCGCTCATCCCCGAACAAAGCTTTGTGCGCGTTTGTAATCGCCTGCACGTGCGCCGCATTTTCCTTGTTGATCCAGGTCGGAAAGTAGCATTCCGTCTCGTATTTCAGGCCCGTCCATGCCGGCCGGTCATACAGGTACATCGAGACCTTGACGTCGTCGCCGTATTTACGGCACGACGGGAGATTGCGAATCTCTTCGAGACAGGAATCCCACGTTTCACCCGCGGTCATGCGGCGGTCGAGCGAGACGGCGCAGCTGTCGGCAACGGCGCAGCGGGACGGGGACGTGTAGAAGATCTGCGAGCAGGTGATCGTACCTCTGCCCAAGAAACGCGCGTCCTCGTAGTGCTCGGGATTGTACTTCGGATCGAGCATCTTGACAAGGCCCTTGATCTCATCCGAATCGGTAGCGGAATTCTCGTTCAGTGCACGGACATCGCGTAAGATATCCGCCATCTTATAGATTGCATTGTCGCCGCGTTCGGGTGCAGAACCATGGCAGGACACGCCGCGCACATCCACGCGAATCTCCATTCTGCCGCGGTGTCCGCGATAGATGCCGCCGTCGGTCGGCTCGGTGGAGACGACAAACTCTGGCGTGACACCATCTTCCTTATGGATGTACTGCCAGCACAGACCGTCGCAATCTTCCTCCTGAACCGTTGCGGTAACGAGGATCTTGTACCCATCGGGAATCAGACCGAGATCCTTCATGATCTTTGCACCGTACACCGCACTGACCACGCCGCCTTCCTGATCGGAACCGCCGCGTCCGTAAATGATGTCATCGGTCTCATACCCCTCATACGGGTTGTGTTCCCAGTTTGCAAGATTGCCGATGCCCACCGTATCAATGTGTCCGTCAAACGCAATGATCTTATCGCCGGTGCCCATCCAGCCGAGCGCGTTGCCCTCGGGGTCAATTTCGGCCTTGTCAAAGCCGAGCTTTTCCATCTCGGCGATCGTGCGCCGGATGACGCCTTCCTCTTCACAGCTCTCGCTCGGAATGGCGATGAGATCGCGAAGGAACTTGGTCATGTCGGGCAGGTAGTTTTGGGCTGCCAATCGAATAGCATTTACATCCATAAGCTTTTGTTTTCCTTTCCGATTTGAATTTTTTCAGAGTTCGTCCGAGGTTTTTGCGTCAATATAGGAATACAAGGTATATTTGCTGATGCCAAAGAACTTTGACACCTTATCGCCGCTTCGTGTGACGAGGAACGCGCCGGCTTTGTTGAGGTAACGGATTGCGCGGATCTTGTCATCCTTTGTCATCATCGCCACTGGCTTGCCGACTTCCGCCGCGGCCTGCTCAATCAGATCATCCAGCAGATCGTTGACGGAGATCGGGATGCGTTCGGGTGTTGCCTTTTCGACCTTGTGGTTTAAGATCGAATCGATCGCACGCTCCGCCATTAAAAGCTCGGTAATGTCATAATTGATCGAGAACACACCCTCAATGCCGCCTGCATCGTTGCGAATATAGATCGTCGAGCACTTCAGAATCCGTCCATCGTGCGTTTTCATCAGATAGCCGGCACTGTCCTCTAACGTTTCAGGGTGCTCGGCGTGAAGCGCTTCGAGCACAATGCGCGTCGGACCGTCACCGATCTTGCGGTGCGTGACGTGTCCGTTTTCGATGACGGCAACGGTATGATCAAGATCATCGCCCGTCAGATCGTGCATAACGATCTCGCAGTTGCTGCCGAATTGTTGTGCAAGCGTAGAGGCCAAACGTTTATAAAAATCCAAATTCATGCTGCGTTCTCCATCTCCGGTTTACAAGGCATTCTAATTTCTCCAATTACATTATAAAAAACTTTTACTCCAATTACAAGAGGAATTCTAAAAATCTTTTTTGAAAACGAAAAATTTTTTAGTTGCATCGGAACGCTTGCAATACAGCCGCGCATGGATTACAATGATAGAAATTATGAAAGGAGATACCGCCCATGGAAGAAGAAAGAGATCTTGTTACCTTCGTTGATGAAGACGGAAATGAGTTTGATCTGGAAGTCATTGACTATTTTATGCATAACGAGAAGGAGTACGGCGTACTGATCGATCCCGATCTGCCCGATGATGCCGAGTATTTTGAAGTTTGCATTATGGAGATCGTACAGCACGAAGAGGAGGAGCTCGAAGAGTTTCTGCCTGTCGAGGATGAGGCTTTGCAGGCAGAGCTTCTGAAAATCGCGGAGGAGCGCATGGCTTCTTGGGACGAGGAGTCCGAACCGGAGGAATAATCCGGTCTTTCGACGCGGCAAAACGGCCGTTTCTTTTTGGGACTTGTAAAAAAATAACGGTTCATGCTATACTGGTGACAATCGATTCAGAGGAGTTCGCAATGTTGAAAGTACCATTGAAAAAACTGCGCGAGAATGCGCATATTCCGACGCGCGGATCGTCCGCTGCCGCGGGATATGACCTATACGCCTGCCTGGACGAACCGGTTGTGATTGAACCGCATACAACCGTCAAGATCGGCACCGGTATTACCGCCGCGCTGCCGGACGGGTATTTTGCGGCATGCTTTGCAAGAAGCGGCCTCGCTTCACGGCAGGGCCTGCGTCCCGCGAACTGCGTCGGCGTTGTCGATTCCGACTATCGGGGTGAGTACATCGTCGCCTTATACAACGACTCGGACGAATCGCGCACCGTTGCGGACGGTGATCGGATTGCGCAGCTGGTTGTCATGCCCTATCTTGCGGTGGACTTTGAAACCGTGGATACGCTCTCTGACACGGAGCGCGGGGCGGGCGGCTTCGGCTCAACCGGTATTTGATGCTCCCAAAACAAAGGGACGAAACGGTTTTTCCGCTTCGTCTTTTTTGTTTATTTCATTCGCCTGAGGCCTTTCGGATAGTGATTTTTCAGCATTGTGCCGTCCGATTTGGCAAGTCCGAGCGCAAAGCCGCAGCAGGTCACGGCACACCAACCCTTCGGACACGATCGCGGGAGCGCTTCGCCGCGCAGATAGCGTCCAATCTCGTCATCGTCCAATGCTTCGGCATGCAACAGCGGGGAGGGGGCGGCCAAAGCCAGCGCATGCGAGGGCTCAAAGCGGTTTCCTTTGTCCTCACCGAGCAACAACCCTGCACGGACAATTTTCAGACCCTGCAGGGAGAACGGCAGGGACGGAACGAGCAGAACGCGCCCGTCCTTCAGCCGATGCAGCTGCCCCGAAAGCGGCGCACATTCAGCTTGAAAAGCATCCCACGCGGAACAACGATCGCTTTTACCGGATACAAAAGTCGAAGGAATGCGTTCGCCGCTGCGTACAAAGTGAGCCATATACTGCCCTTCGCCATCGGAAGCATGCGGATAAAGCTTCGTTTCGGAACGCAGGGAAAAGTCGGGATGCTCGGACAGAAACCATGCGGTCGTCTCTTCGTCTTCAACGGGCGAGAACGAGCAGGTTGAATAGACAAGCTGCCCGCCGGGCTTGACGGCAAGGGCGGCATTGCGCAAAATCCCGCGCTCACGCAGCGCACAGGCGTGGACATGCGCGGGCGACCATTCGGCAATGGCCTGCGGATCCTTGCGGAACATACCCTCGCCGGCGCACGGAGCGTCACATAATACGACGTCGAAGCGTTCCGTCAGCTGCTCGCAGAGCGTATGCGTCTCCATGTTCGTCACGATCGCATTCGTCACACCCATGCGCTCAAGATTGCCGACAAGCACGCTTGCGCGCGAGGCGACATATTCATTTGCAACAAGCACTCCCGAATTGCCCATCCTTGCGGCAAGCTGCGTGCTTTTGCCGCCCGGCGCGGCGCAAAGATCAAGCACGGCCATTCCCGGCGTAATGTCCGGCAGACGGGCGGGAGCCTGCGCGCTCGCTTCCTGCATATAGTACAGACCGGCTGCGTGCAGCGGATCATAGCCGGGACGGAATCCGTCCGGTACCAAAAAACCATCCGGTGCATTCGATACCGGTGTTAACGGCGCCGAAAACAGTGCCCGCAGCGCATCCGGCGATATTTTTAAGGTGTTTACGCGCAAAGCGGACCTTGCAGGCTGCTCCATGGCGGCAAGGTATGCGGGAAAGTCGTCTTGTAATTGTGCCCGCATGCGGGCGAGGTATTCTTCAGGAAGTTTCATAGCATTTTCACAACTGCATGCGCATTCAACAGAACAATGTACGCTTCCCGCACCGGGATGTGCGTCAGCGCTTCAAGCGCCTCGGCGTACAGGGTAATCTGACGACGATGTCGTTCGGCATGCTCCGTCGGATCCGTGGTCACTCGATCGGTCTTATAATCGATCAGA
>JAUMVL010000019.1:4943-14966 GCA_030530185.1 Clostridia bacterium
GTCCTCAAGGAAACAGGCGTCAATCACACCCTGCAGCAGGATCGGCTCAGTTTCGTCCGTATCCATAAGACGGTTGGCCGAAACGGGGCGGACAAAGCTCCATTCGCGCTCGGTGCGGCTTGCCTGCAGCATGCGCCGATACAGATCGGTTGACAGGAACCATTTGACGGCATTTAGGTGCGCGGCCGGAACGCCGCCGACCTGCTTTGCAAGCGCATCCAGTTCCGCGCCGGTCAGAGGACGCAGCGGGAGCCGCTCCAAAATCGTATGGGTCCGCGAGCCGAGCGCGGCGCCGTCGTCGCCGGAGGAGAAAATCGGATCTTCAAACGGCTCAAGCGCCGAGGTATGCAGTGCGGTGACCGAGGTCTTGGTTGGAAGGTCGGAAGGAGCGGGGAACGGATATCGCCAGGCAAGATGCTCGGTAAGCGCCTTCCATTCTTCCGGATCGGCGGCAGGCAGCACAGGGAGCATCGGCGCTTCCGTCACGGCGGAAACCTCTCCTTTTTGATGCACGGTAAGCGGGAGATACCAGTTCAGGGACAGCATCAGAAGACGCATTGCATTGCCGCAGCTGCGAAGCGCTCCGAGCGTCGGCAGCGGCAGTCGGTCGATTGCCTGTTCAGCCTTGCTGACGCAGCCGAGCAGATACAGTTCGCTCCTTGCGCGCGTCATACCGACATACAGGACACGCAGTTCCTCCTGCCATGCCGCGTCGGAAATTGCCTTGGCAATCAGCCGACGGGCATAGGTGCGCCGCTTCACACCTAAAGCGTCTAAGAATTGCAGCCCGACGCCGTATCGCTCATGCAGCAGCAGCGCATCGCTTTCATCCTTGCGATTGAACTGTTTGCCCATGCCGGCAAGGTACACGATCGGGAATTCCAATCCCTTGGATTTGTGAATCGTCATGATGCGCACAACGTTTGCGGTTACGGTTTGCGAAGCGCCGAGATCGGCTGCGGTGGCGGCGTCGTCCATGAATCCGAGAAAGCTTTGTACGCCGCCAGATCCTGCGGCGTCGAACGCCCGCGCTCGATCGATCAGCGCATCCAGATTCAGCACCCGCTGAACGCCGCCCGGCAGCGCACCCATGCGCTCCCGAAACTGTACGGCGTCCAAAATGGTATCCAACAGCTCCTCCATCGAAACACGGCGCGCAAGCGCCCGCCAGCGGTCGAGGGTATCGAGCGTTTTTTGAACATGCGGATTGCTGTCCCGGACGCATAGCAAACAGTCCAATAAATCGCCCTTTTTGCGGGGCGCGCGCAAAGCGATCAGTTCCTCGTCGGTAAAGCCGAAAAATGGGGAACGCAGAACAGACAGCAAAGGAATGTCCTGCCGGCGGTTATCGAGCACACGGAGTACGTTCAGCACAAGCTGCACTTCGATCGCCTCAAAATACCCGCCGGACATTTGCGCAAAGCAGGGAATCCCCATAAAAGCAAGCGTTTGGGAAAACACGGCTGCGTTCGTTTTGCTGCGCAGAAGAATCGCGATATCGCCATAGGACATGGGACGCATTTCGCCGGCTTTGGCATCATAGATCGGGCGCTGCATTCGATCGATGATGCTCTGCGCGATAAAGCGCGCCTCGGCCTCTGCATCGTCGATCGATTCTTCGTCGGTATCGGCCTGTTTCTCGAAGATGTGACATTCGACGCGTCCGCCGGATTCAGAGCTTGCGCGATGCAGCCGCGCCGACTCATCGTATTCAATCCCTGCAATCGGTTCACGCAAAATGGTTTCAAATACACGGTTCACGCTTGCGATAACCGCTTCGCTCGAACGGTAGTTTTCCTTCAGATCAATGCGCGTGCCGACCCGACCGGTAAAGGTTCGGCACTTATCCAGGAACAATCCCGGCTCTGCCTTTCGGAACCGATAAATCGACTGCTTGACGTCGCCGACGAAAAATGCATTGTCCGCGCGCCGGATGCGCCCGAGGATCGCCTCCTGTACACGGTTGCTGTCCTGGTATTCGTCGACGATGACGAAAAGGAAGCGGTCACGGTATTCCGCGGCAATTCGTTCGTCCTTCAGGATCTCGATCGTCATATGCTCGAGGTCGTTGAAGTCCAAAACGGCACGCTGCCGCTTTTCTTCGGCATAAGCGGCACGGAAGGTACGAAGCAGACGGAAGAGCGGAACGATCAGCCACTCGCCTGCCGTTTGCGTCAAAAACAGAGACTCATTGGACTGCGCATAGCGATCTGCCTGCTCTTTGACGAGCTTGACGGTTGCAGCTTTGGCATCTTTAATCGGCACGCGGTCGTCCGCGGAAAAATCCTTGGGGAAAGAGAGGTTTCCGACAACCGGAATTCCTGCAAGCGCCTCGCCGTAAGCGGTACGCTCTGTCATCAGCAGCGCGCCGCGTGCATGCATCAAAATGTCGTCGAGCAGCGTGATCGCCTTGTCGCATGACGGCGGCAAGGCGTCCCGTGCGGCGGTCAGCTCATAGAGCGATAGGGAAAGCTCCTTTTGATCCAGCAGCAATTCCTCTTTCAAAAGTGCGTCAAACGCGTTCCGATCGCAAAGCGTCGCTTCGGTCCGATCGAGCCATGCGTCCGGATCGGGCTCGGCGGAAAGAAAACTATGCAGCTTTCCGAGCGTTTCGATCAGCGCCGTTTCGCCGTTGAATCCGCCGATCAGCGTTCGATAGTCTTCGGGCTGTTCCGCGGCAAGCGCGGTCAGCGTACGTTCCCGGACTTCGCGCATCAAAACGGCGCTCTCGGTTTCGTCCATCGTTTTGGCGGACGGTGCGAGGTCCACGCGGAAGAAATGGCGAAATACGACCTTTGCGCAAAACGCGTGCATCGTCGAGATATTCGCCGACGCACAAAGCTGCGCCTGCGCGCGAAGGTATGTGCGTTTGGGTTCTTCCTCAGCCTCCTTTGCGGCGATCTCGAGCCGGGCCGCGATGCGGGACTTCATTTCCCCGGCGGCGGCGCGTGTAAAGGTCAGAATCAGCATCCGGTCGATCGGCGTCCCTGCCTCCACAAGCCGGAATACGCGCTCGGTCAGCACGGAGGTTTTGCCCGCGCCTGCGGCGGCGGAGACGATCACGTTGCCTTGCGTGTCGATTGCACGCTGCTGTGCTTCGCTGAATTTCATGGCAATTCCTCCTTTCCGGTCAAAAGATCCGCAAGCGCAACCTTCTTGACGTAGCGCGTTTTACAGCCGGTCTGCTTGTCAAACCGGCAGACGGATCGGTAGGGGCACCATTTGCAGGCTGACTCGGTCGGAAGCAGTTCGGCACGCCCGTTCAAAATGCCTTCGGCCTGACGCGCGGCGATGCGCTCAGCGGAAGCAATGATTTCGTTGATGCGCGCCCGACTTGCAGCGGCGCCGGTCACGGAGCCGTCTTTTGCACGTTTCAGATCGTGAATCAACGTCGATTTGCTGTCAAAGTTTGGCTCTGCGGCGTCGATTGCTTCGGGATCGGAAGCGGTCAGTCCGTAGAGCTTGTGCTCGGGCTCTTCGCCCTCCTCGGGTGCATCAAGCGTCAGCGGCATATAATAGAGACCGGCGCACTCCCCGCCAAGCTGCTTGGCGGCAGAGAAGTACAGCGGCAGCTGGAGCGATTCTCCGGAGAGCAGCTTGCTCGGGTCAAACTTGCGCGTCTTACCCATCTTGTAATCAATGATGCGCAGAAGTCGTCCGTCCGGCGTGCGGTCCACGCGATCGATTTTCCCGTAGATGCGAACATTTGTTCCGTCGGACAGCGTCAGATAAATGGGTGCAAACACATCGCCCATGCCGAAGCTCATTTCGGTCGCGGCAACTTCAAAACGCCCGGTTTTCAGCTGCCGCGCGATCGAGTATGCGCATAGATGCACGGTGCGAAGACGCAAAAACAGCGATTCCTTCAGCCTCGGATCGCGCGAGAAAATTCCGTCGTTGTGTGAGACGAGAAGCTGCGGGAGGATCGCATCGAGCACAGTGTCAATTTCCGGCTCCGTAATGGTATTCCAATCGAAAGCGCTGTCCGAAACGGCCTTGACGAACGCATCGAGCGCGTCATGCAGAAAGGTTCCTGCGTCGGACGCCTTTTCTTCGGCCGTTTTGCGCTCCTCGGCGTGCAGACCGTATTTGACATATTGCGCAAACGGACACCGCGCGAACTGTTCGAGGCGGCTTGCGCTCATCGAAGGCGAAGCGCCGTATAATTCCTTTGCGGCCGCCTTGCCGAACGGCTTTGGCGATGTGCTTGCGGCACTGCCGGTAAGCAGATCCTGGACCGCTTCGGCATAATCCGGGTCAGCCTTTAAGAATTGCAAGAGGACCGGCAGCTGCGGGGAGCAGTAGCCATCCTGCTTCCAGACGGAAATCAGCTCGGCAAGCGTCGAAAAAGCGACAGCCTTGCTCATCGGAAAGCGCGTCAGGCCGGCCATGCCGATGCGCTCCTGTATTGCGGGGTAGAGCGACAGCAGCTGCGAGATCAGCGGGGCACGAGTCAGCTCGCTGCCGCCTTCACTGAAAGCATAGGAGAATACAATATGGCTTCGCGCCTTGCTGAGCAGGGAGTACAGTGCAAGTCGATCGGCGGCTGTTTCGACCTTTGTGCCGCCCCAGACGGACAGACCGAGCGATTGCAGCACTTCCAATTCCGCGTCATTCAGCAGATCGTCGTCGGTACGGGCAGGCGGGAACATGCCCTCGTTGCAGCCAAGCACAAACAGCGTGTCCACCGGCGCAAGCCGGGTGCGAACCAGATCGCCGAGCGTAACCGCGTCGCGCTGCCCGGGCAAAAGCCCGATCGAGAATCCGGACAGCCCCTCTTCCAAAAGCATCGGAAACTCTCGCTGCGCAATCTCGGTATCGCCGAGCACGGTGTCGGTTTGAACAAGCAGCTCCTTAATGGTGTCCCAAACCTGTGCCGTAAGCTGTGCGTCGGATGCAAATCCATCCTGTAACAGCGTTTGCGCTTCGGTCTCAAGCTGCTCGCGAAGCCGCATGGCCTTGAGGCAGTTCCAAAGCGACAGCACCTTGTCGGACGTCTTTTTGGAACGCATCGCTTCGCGCAGAGGCAGCAGCGTTTCCATTAGATGAGCCCGCACCTGTTCGGCTTCGGGCGGAATTTCCCCGATCGAAAACGGCTGATCGAGCTCGCTTCCATAGATGCCGTATCGCAGCACATAGTTCTCAAATTGCTCCGCGTCGTCTGTGCTGATTCCTGCATACCCGCTTTTCAAAATCCGCAGAATATCGCCCATCGGGAAGCCGAGACAGGCCGCCCGGGAAAGGCTCAAAACAAAGTCGGTTGACGCAAGACCGCTGATCGGCCGTGTTGCATCATAGAACAACGGAATTTTGCGGCGGGCAAACGCGCGGCGCAGGATCGGTCCGTAGGCCGTCAAATCGCTGACAACAAGCGCAAAATCCGAAAACCGCTTTCCTTCCTGAACCAGCTCGCAGATCCGGTCGGCGATGAGCGCAGCTTCCGTCTGCCGATCCTTTGCGGCAAGCACGGCGATCGCGTCCGTCTTTGCAGGACAAATCCTTGGTGCTGCTGAAAAAAGATTCTGTTCCAGATGCAGCAAAGCGGCGTTTGGCGTTTGGCTGAGGGCCGTTCGCTCATACTCGGCAAAGAGAATCCCGCTTTCGGCACAGACTTCGTACAGCCGATCATAAATGCGGCGATCTGGCATAAACAGGTCCGCTAAGGCGGGATCTTTGCTCATTCGTAAAGTGATCGTGACGGATTTTGCCACATGCAGCAGGCGGAGAAGCAGGCGGAATGCCTGCTCGCGCGGACGATCAAAGTCATCGACGTAAATGTGGCATTCGGATAAAAACGAGCCGTCGATCAACGGTTCGGCAACGGTCATCAGGTCGTTGGAGGTGAGATAACGCCTTTGCAGGAACGATTCACTTTCACGGTAGAGCACGGAAAAATCCAGCAGCTTTTGCCGCAGCAGGTCCGTTTCGGGGAGCTTGCCCGCCGCCGCTTCGAGATCGTCCGGCGTGATGCAGCTCTGCTGAAACCGACCGATTCGCGCGTCCATCGAGGCGGCAAAGCCCTTTAGCTGAGCGGCGCGCGTAAATAAGCGCAGCGTATTGCGCTGCCGATAGGCGGCTCTGCGCAGCACCATGCACCGGCCCTGATCGGACAGGGTCGGAAGCGTTTCGCCGTATCGGGCAATCAGCCGTTGACAGAGGCGCTCAAAACTGTACACTTCGATCCCGATCAGTCCGCCCAGCCGCTCGCAGAGCCGCAGCTCATAGCGATAGGTAGACTGCTCGGGAACAAGCAAGATCGCATGTTCTCCACGCTGCATATGCTGTTCGATTCGATCGAGCAGATACGAGCTTTTGCCAGTATGCGATGCGCCGGTAATGACGGTTAGCTTGGCCATGCTGCTCCTTAAAATGTTTCCGTGTGAACAGGGGTATAGACCATTCGGCCTCGGACGTTTTGGCTTTCGTACAGGACGATCGAACGTGCCCAAAAGGCGTCGCTTGGGACATACAGCTTCAGATCATCCGGATGCTCAACAGCGCGGGCGAGCGTGATATGCGGCTCGGGCTTGCCGCGTCCGCGCACGAATCCGCGATCCAGCAGCGCCGATTCCAACGTTTGGTGGATGCGATAAAACTCGTCGAGCGCGCCGCTGACCGTGAGATAACTCGTGCGCGCACCGCCGTGCGTGAAGTGCCCGATATCGCCGAGCCGCAGCAGAAACGGCTTTGCATCTTTCACGCTTTCGTGCATCGCGTCGGCAATGTCCGCAAGCGCATCGCTTTCGCCGATAAAGCGTACCGTGATATGATGATTGCCTTCGGGCACGAAACGGCCCGCAGTTGCGTTTTTGCGAAGCTCCTCCTGCACGGAAAAGACGGTGCGCTGCACGTCCTTGGGCAGCGGTATGGCAATAAACAGTCGCATAAGCTCCCTCACAATCGGTTCGATACCGTTATTTTACGATTTTTTTGTGAATCTGTAAAGCCTGCCCTATCATATTTCGGGAATCTTTGTTATAATAGGGGCAATGGAAACGAAATTCAATCAACCCATCCCGCATAAGCGGCGTCTGCACCTGCGCCCGGGCTGGCAGGATCGCTTGCCGATCCGGCCGATCTTGTTGATCGCGGGCATTGCCGCGCTTCTGACGCTGATGATTCTGATCAATCAGCCGCGAAGCCGGGTATTGAACTCCGCCGAAATGGAGATGGTGCGAAGCACCGGCGTGCTGCGCATCGGCGTTGACGACGGCGTTCTCGGCCTGTTTCAGAACGGAGCGGGATTGGAGGCGGACATCGGAAAGGCGATCGGCGAGGCGATCTTCGACGATACCGACGGCGTTTCGTTTGTGCCGTGCACGCGTTATACGGCGCTGTGGCGGATGGACGACGGGTATATCGATCTTGCCTTGCTGTCCATGCAGTCGTTCGGCAATGACAACTATGCGTCCGGCACGATTCCGTTCTATACCGAAGACTGCGTGCTGATGGGCTATGAAGAACGGCCGCTCGCGCATCTGAAGGTCGCTGTTTTGGACGGCACTGCCGCCGAGACGATTGCGTATCGCCTGCTGGATCAGGAGGAACCGGAGATGGTGGTCGTTCCGTGCGCGGACTATTATTCGATGTTCGTCAAGCTGCGCGCGGGTTCGGTTGACACGGTCTGCATGCCGCGCACCGCCGCACTTGGACATCGAGAGCGCGGGATGGTCCTCTACGCCGAGCCGGTCGGCACGGTATCGTACTATGCGATCGCTCCGACCGGGAGCGTGCTGCTTGAGCTTTGCGACGAACTGTTCGGCACCTGGAACGGAGACGGGACAATGGAGACCTGGCAGCGGGAAAACGGGCTGATCGAGTAGCGTACCCGCGTACTTTTCCGGTTGACGAAATCGGGAAAATCCGTTACACTATAAGATAAGACAAAATAGGACGAGTCCGGCGTTTGCCGGGAGAAGGATTTTGCATGGATCAGTATTACAGCATCGGCGGCGGCAGACGCCTGGAGGGAACGGTCACGATCAGCGGCGCGAAGAACGCGGCGGTTGCGATCATTCCGGCGGCGATTCTGGCCGGCGAGCCTTGCGTTTTGGAGAATTTGCCGAACATTGCGGACGTGAACAGCCTGAAGCGGATCATGTCGCGGCTCGGCGCAAATGTCGATATGACGGCGGGCGGATGCATGCGCATCGACCCGACTTCGATCAACACTTTCGACGCGACGTTTCCGGAGGTCAGTTCCATGCGCGCGTCGTACTACCTGCTCGGCGCAATGCTCGGCACCTACGGCGAGGTGGAATTGGCGCTTCCCGGCGGCTGCGTGATTGGAGCAAGACCGATCGATCAGCATATCAAGGGCATGCGCGCACTCGGCGCCAAGGTCTATATGGATGAGAGCCGGAATGTCATTCGTGCACAGGCGACCAAGCTTCGGGGCGCAGAGATCTTCTTCGATGTCGTCTCGGTCGGCGCAACGATCAACGTTATGCTTGCCGCATGCCGTGCCGAGGGACAGACCGTGCTCCAGAACGTTGCAAAGGAACCGCATGTCGTCGATGTTGCCAACTTCCTGAACATGATGGGCGCGCGCGTCAAAGGCGCGGGCACCGACGTCATCCGAATTCAGGGAACGAAAAAACTGCACGGCTGCTCGTATTCGATCATTCCCGATCAGATCGAGACCGGTACCTACATGATCGCGGCGGCGGCAACCCGGGGCGATGTGGTGATTAAAAATGTGATTCCCCCGCATATGGAGGCGATTACGGCCAAGCTGATGGAGTCCGGCGCGCAGGTGATCGAGGGTGACGACGGCCGTGATTTCTTCATTCGCGTTTCGATGAAGGACCGGCCGCGCGCGGTTTCGCTCAAAACAATGGTATATCCGGGGTTTCCGACCGACCTGCAGCAGCCGATGATGGCATACCTTTGCACAGCGCAGGGGACAAGTGTTATCACCGAAAACATCTTTGAAAACCGGTTCAATCACGTGAAGGAACTGCGCAAGCTCGGCGCGTCGGTCTCGGTATCCAAGCGCGTTGCCAAAGTGCGCGGCGTCGAAAGCCTGCACGGCGGCAGCATCCATGCAAGCGACTTAAGGGCGGGCGCGGCTCTGATCGTTGCGGGCCTTTCGGCCTACGGCACGACCGATGTATCCGGCGTTGAATACATCGACCGCGGATATGAGTACCTCGAGCATAAACTGACCGCGATCGGTGCGGACATCCACAGAGTGGGCGAGTAAAGGATTTTTTATGTATCTGGCATCCGGTTGGAAGGAATACGGCATTTTAGACGCAGGCAACGGCAACAAACGCGAATTTTGGGGCAGTGTGACGCTGCTGCGCCCGGATCCGCAGGCGGTTTGGACGATGGAGAACGCGCCTTGTGACGCGACGTATCTTCGCTCGAACAGCGGCGGCGGACATTGGGAATACAATCGGCAGCTGCCCGAAAGTTGGAAGATCCGCTATCGGGATCTTTGTTTTGTCGTACGCCCGACGGGATTCAAACATACGGGACTGTTTCCCGAACAGGCCGTCAATTGGGACTGGATGCGCTCGCGCCTGGAACCCTTTGAAAAGCGATACGGAAGAAAACCGAAGGTGCTTAACCTGTTTGCCTATACGGGCGGCGCAACCTGCGCCTGCGCCAAGGCGGGCGCCGAGGTCGTGCATGTCGACGCGGCCAAGGGCATGGTCGCCTGGGCCAAGGACAACGCGGCGACAAGCGGCCTGATCGACGCACCGATCCGTTATATCGTGGATGATTGCGTCAAGTTTGTCCGACGCGAGATCCGGCGCGGCAATCGCTATGACGGAATCCTGATGGATCCCCCAAGCTATGGCAGAGGGCCCACGGGCGAGATGTGGAAGATTGAGGACGATCTTTACCCGCTTGTCGAGCTGTGCGCCCAGTTGCTCTCCGATACGCCGTGCTTCTTCTTGATCAATTCGTATACGACGGGACTGGCGCCGTCGGTTCTTTCCAATGTGTTGAAGCTTGCCTTGCCCGACGGGACGGTTGAGGCCGACGAATTCGGACTCCCAATTCAAAGAGCCG
>JAUMVL010000257.1 GCA_030530185.1 Clostridia bacterium
TCCGACGCCGAAAGAGGACGAGGAAGAGGAGGACCCGACGCCAAAACCAACCAAGAAGCCGACGGCAACGCCAACTGCAACGCCGACGCCGACACCGACACCGACCACAGCGCCGACTGCTTCACCGGCTCCGACTGCCGAACCGACAGCCGTTCCGACCGCAACGCCGACGCCGGCGCCGACGCAACGCGCACTGCATCCGATTACCGACGGCGAGGGAGGGTGCAGCTCGTGCAACAATTCGACCCTCGGGATTTTGATTCTCGACATCGGAATTGCATTTTTAGCGATCCAGATGATTATTGTCGTGTTAATCATCTATCGGAAGCGGCGCAAGCGTACGGAAAACGATTTTTCTGAGGAAGCACCGCCTGATCCGGATGATCCGGGCGATTCATATGAGGATATCGAAGAACCGGAGTCGGACGAACAGGATGCGGATGACGATATTCCGAACTTATTCCAATAAAATGAAAGACAGAAGTAACCCGGGATTCTATTTCCCGGGTTATCTTATTGCACTTTGACAGGAAATCATGTATAATACTGAAAACTGTCAATTCGGAAAGGATCTGTACGATGGAGCTGCTGCTCGGCAAAACGGCAAAAACCCTTTTGGAAGCCGAAGTGAAAGAACGGATGCAAGCCATCCAAATGCGACAGGAATCGGTGCGAATCGCACTGTTTCGCGTCGGTTCCCGCGATGACGATTGCCAGTATGAACGTACAATTCTGCGCGCCTGCGATCGGCTTGGGCTTGTTGCCGAATCGACCGTACTGGATGAATCGGTACCGGAAAGCAGCCTTTACGAAGCACTCCAAAAGGCTGTAAACCGTTCGGACGTGGACGGAATTCTTTTGTTTCGACCGCTCCCAAAGGCACTGCAAACCGAGCGGATCCGAACCGCAATCCCGCCTGAAAAGGATATCGATGGAGCGCTGCTTGAACAAAGCTGCTTCCATCCCTGCACGCCGGAAGCGTGTATGCACCTTTTGCGGGCATATGGGATTGATCCGAGCGGCAAGCATTGTGTTGTAGTCGGCAGAAGTCCGGTCGTCGGAAAACCGCTTGCGAGCTTACTGAAGGAGGCGGGAGCGGATGTGACGGTTTGCCACACACAAACGCCGGACGTGCCGGCCGAAACCCGAAAAGCGGAAATTCTGTTCGTCGCATGCGGAAAACCGGAAATGATTGATCGTACATATTTGACCGAAGGACAAACGATCATTGACGTCGGATTTCATTCGACCGAGAACGGTTTTTGCGGCGATGTCAAAGCAGAAGACGCAAAAATGCTTGCAGCGGCATACACGCCGGTTCCGGGCGGTGTTGGGACGGTTACGCTGTCGGTACTGTTATTGCATGCCGTTCAGGCACATGAAAGGAATACGGAAAAATGATTCGATTGATTGCACTGGATATTGATGATACCTTGGTTATTTCGGGGAAGCCCGTATCCGAGCGGAACGCCGAGGCGATCCGAAAGGCGCGCAAGCAGGGGGTCAAGATCGTGATTGCGACGGGACGCGGGTTTGCGGGTTCCGCGCCGATCCGCGAGCAACTTCAGCTCAATGAGCCGGTGATCAATTACGGAGGAGCGCTCGTTTCCGACGGCGTTTCCGGAAGGGCATTGTACACGCACTATTTGACGGAGGCTGAGGTGCGCGCCTGCTTTTGCGCCGCAGATACTTACGGACTGCATGCTCAGATCTATGACGGGGATGCGGTGATTTTCCGCGCTTGGAACAAGTTCACCGAAGCCTACACGAACATCATGCATTTGCCGTATCGGGTCGATCCCGACTTGCTTAACGGGGATTTGACCACAACGCCGAAGGTACTGATGTATACCGACCCCGCCCGCGTTCCGGAAATGATCGAAAAAGTCGGCGCAATGCTGCCGGACTCGCTCCATATTCTGACAAGCAAACCGGGGTTTTTGGAGATCGGAAGCAAGACGACCGATAAGGCAACCGCACTGTCGTGGATTGCGAATTATCTCGGAATTACGCGCGAAGAGGTTGCCGCGATCGGTGATAACACACTCGACCAGACAATGATCGAATGGGCGGGCGTCGGCTGCTGCGTTGCAAACGGGGGAGACGGCGTCAAAGCGGTTTCGGATCGAATCTTACCGAGCTGTGCCGACGATGGCGTCGCCTACTATATCGAAACAGAAGTGCTCGCCTAAAGTGATACATGGTCCGAAAAGGACGGTGTAAAGCTTGTCCCGACGCTGTCCATCCCCTGACAGAACACGTCGGTAAAGCCGCGCGACAGACAATAATCAACCGCAGAATCATACTCTCGCCTTGTCAGCCGCCTCGTAAGAGGCGGCTCTTTGCACGACGGAATCGGCGTATACTGCGACATCAAAGACAGCGGACAGTCAATGCCAAATCGCTCGGCAATTGCATCCAGAATACTGCGCGG
>JAUMVL010000258.1 GCA_030530185.1 Clostridia bacterium
GATCGGAGATTGCATGTTTCCTCCCGTATATTATATGGTTCGGCGCCCTTCGAGCGCCTTGGCAAGCGTTACCTCATCCGTATATTCGAGGTTTCCGCCGATCGGTACACCATGTGCGATGCGCGTTGCAGTGACCCCTTTTGCTTTCAAAAGCCGTGCAATATAGGTTGCTGTCGCCTCACCCTCGACGTCCGGATTCGTGGCAAGGATGACCTCCTTCACCTGTCCGCCGTCGCAGCGCTGCAGCAATTCGTTGATTCGCAGATCACCGGGCCCGATGCCGTTCATCGGGGAAAGTGACCCGTTTAAGACATGGTATCGTCCCGTGAACTCGCGCGTTTTCTCCATTGCCATGACGTCCTTCGCATCGCAGACAACGCAGATCAACGCCTCGGTTCTCTTGGGATCGGAGCAGATTTCGCATTGTTCCAAATCGGTATAGGTGCCGCAGATCGGACACGGATGAACATTTTTTCGTACATCGCGGATTGCATCCGCAAGCTCAAGCGCCTGTTCTTCCGGCACACCGAGCAGATGATAGGCAAAACGCTGCGCCGTCTTCCGCCCGACGCCGGGCAGACGCGCCAGCTGCGTCGTCAGTTTTTCGATCGAAGCAATCGCCATATCAGAAGCCTAAATTCATACCGCCTGTGAGCTTGCCGATCTCACGCTCCATCGTATCCGATGCTTCTTTGATTGCCGCATTGACGCCGGCAACGATCAGATCCTGCAACATTTCGATATCATCCGGGTCAACGATTTCCGGCTTCAGCTCGATGGATTTGAGCTCTTTGGTGCCGTAAACCGTTACGGTCACCATGCCGCCTCCGGCCTGTGCCGTAAAGGTCGACTCGTTCAGTTCCGCCTGTTTTTTTTGCAGATCCTGCTGCATCTTCTGTGCCTGCCGCATTAACTGCTGCATATTGCCGCCGCCCATCGGGTTAAATCCGCCTCTTGCCATTGTATTTCTCCTTTTCTGTCTGTTTTAGGAATCTTCAATCGTCAATGCGCTTCCGAATAATTCCTTGAGTTTTTGTTCCTTCTCATTGAGATGTTCCGTCTTGAATACGACCGATGAACCAGCTTTGAGCTCCTGCATACAGCCCTGAATGACTGTCATATTGATCGAAGCGTTGCACATCGTCATCTTCGTTTCCGCACTCGCCGGGAATTCTACGGTCAGCACATCGCCGTTCCACGCGACGCCTCTTCCCTCCTTGGCGAGAAAATACACCATCGGATTCTTGATTTTGATTTTATCGAGTACCGCGTTCCAAAACACGCCTGCCGACCCGTCGGATACCGCTGCAGCCGGTTTTTCTTCCATTTTGGAAGGTTCTTTTTGTACCGTCTTCTCCGGTTCAGAGGAAACAGGAGCGGGCTCGGGTTCTTCCTCCGACTCGATCCACGGCGGTAAGTCGATCGGCGGCGCTTCCGGAAGATAATCGTCCTCCCACGGCGGTGCCTCATCCGGCGTACTTTGCGGCTCCGGGTTCTTCTTAATCGGATTTTGTTTTTCCTGCGGCTTATTTTTCAAGACGCTTACCTGCACGCCGTTTTGTTCAAGCTGCGAAATTCTTGCTTCAAGGGCCTCCACCGAGTGCTCATCCACCGGCCTGCAGGCACGTACAAGCGTCGATTCCAGTAAAATCCGCGGCGCTGGAAAATAGCGAAGGTTGCTTTGCGCCTCCAAAAGCTTTTCCATTGCATAAAGAATTTGCGATTCGCTTGCGGATTTGACCTGTTTCAAAAGCTGATCCATTTGATCATCGGTGATATCGAGCAGATCGCTGCATTCTCCGCAGGTTTTGGCAAGCAGAAGCGACCGAAAATGAGAAAGAACATCGTTTGTAAATACTGCAAGATCGCGTCCGTTTTGCACAACATCGTTCAAGATCGAAAGACATTCTGCCGCATCGCCCGCAAAAATCGCTTTGGAAAGTTCGAACAGCGTTTCCTGTCCGACACCGCCGAGCGTGTCCAATACATCTTGCTTGGTGACCTTGTTTCCGCAAAACGACAAACATTGATCGGCCAGCGAGAGCGCATCGCGCATGCCGCCGTCCGCCGCGCGTGCAATCAATCGCAATCCGTCCGGTTCGATCGTTGCGCCGACTTGTTCCAAAACGGTTTGCAAGCGTGCAATGATATGTGCAATCGTCAACCGATGAAAATCAAATCTCTGACACCTGGAGATAATCGTTGCCGGAAGCTTTTGCGGCTCGGTCGTTGCAAGAATAAACATCACATGCTTAGGCGGTTCCTCAAGCGTTTTCAAAAGCGCATTGAACGCAGCAACCGACAGCATATGTACTTCGTCGATAATAAAAACGCGATATTTCAGCTGAAGCGGTGCAAACTGCGCCTGATCGATCAGCTCCCGAACGTTATCCACGCCATTGTTAGACGCCGCATCAATCTCAATGATATC
>JAUMVL010000259.1 GCA_030530185.1 Clostridia bacterium
AAACTTGTACTACGGTGACAACGTCGATTCAGACTCTGCCGAGGCGTTGGTTGAGGTGCTGCAGGCATTGATGCCGGACAGCGAATTCATCCTCACACCGGGTGAGCAACCGCTCTACTACTATTACCTGTCCGTAGAGTAATCGATACGAGCCGCATCCATGCGGCTCTTTTTATCCGTGAAATTATCCGAAATCAAAGGGTTTGGGCCCAAGCGTCTTGCGCTGCTGGAACAACTGAATATTCATTCCTGTGAAGATCTCTTGCGATACTATCCGCACGAGTATTTGAATTACAGCGAAACAGATTCCCTAAAAGATGCCGGGGACGGCGACGTTGTCACATTGTATGTGCACATTCTGTCCGATCCGTCCGTATTCTATCTGAAGGGGAAAAGCATGGTTTCCGTTCGTGCTTCGGATGCGACCGGGAAACTGACCCTTCGATGGATGAACCAGCCGTATCGCGCCGGTCAGGTTGCTTGCGGAATGGATTTCTTTGTGCACGGTCGTCTTTCCCGAAAAAAAGGAACGGTGTTGTATAACCCGCAGATCGAGCAGACCGCCCGCGGAATCGTTCCGCTTTATTCACTGCCGAAAGGCCTCACACAATCGGTGTTTCGTTCCGCCGTATCCGAGGCGCTGTCCTGCACGCCGATCGCAGAAGTTTTACCCGAAGAACTGCTCGAACGGCTCCATTTGCTCCCGGTTCGGGAGGCGATTCGGATGATCCATTTTCCGGCCGGCCGAAATGAGCTGGCCCAAGCCAAATACCGGATCCAGCTTGAACAGGCAATTCTGTATTTTCTTGCCGTATTTTCGTTTCGTGAGCAGGCAAAGCTGCAAAACGGCTATGCCTTCCGCACCGAAGGGTTGCTCGAAACGTATCTTTCCAGGATTCCGTTTACACCGACCGATGCCCAGCTGCGCGTTATGCGGGAAGTCGAAACGGATATGCAGACTCCTGCGCCCATGAACCGATTGATCCAGGGCGATGTCGGCTCGGGAAAGACATTGATTGCAGAATACGCTTTGACGATCGCCGCGGCTTGCGGCAAGCAGGGAGTCCTGCTTGCGCCGACTGAAATCCTTGCGGAGCAGCATTACAGGACCTTGCGAGAACGGTTTCACGATGCCTGTGTGCTCTATACGGGAAGCCTTTCACAAAAGGAAAAGAAAGCGGTCTTGGAGCGGATTGAAAACGGCTCCGCCATCCTAACGGTCGGCACGCATGCACTGCTTTCGGAATGTGTGCATTTTTTCGATCTCGGACTGGTAGTTACCGACGAACAGCATCGGTTTGGCGTGCAGCAACGCGCCAGAATAGAACAAAAAGGGATTCGTCCGGATGTTTTGGTCATGTCGGCAACGCCGATCCCTCGGACGCTCGCCTTGCTGTTGTATTCCGACTTAGCGCTTTCCATCGTCGATGAAATGCCGAAGGGACGAAAGCCCGTCCAAACAATGTTTGTCCCAAATACACGCCGCGTTGCCATGTATCAATATATTGCCGAACGGGTTTTGCATGATGAGCGTGCATTTGTGGTTTGTCCGCTGATTGAGGAAACAGAGGATCTGGAACGTGTTTCCGCGGTCTCCGTGTATCAGGAATTGCAAAAACTGCTGCCGGATTGTCCGATCGGGCTTTTGCACGGTCAGATGAAAGACGATCGTAAGCACTCCGTTATGGAAGCGTTCCGGGACGGAACCTATAAAATTCTTGTCAGCACCACCGTTATCGAAGTCGGAGTCGATATCCCGCAGGCGACCTATATGGTCATCGAAGGTGCCGAGCATTTCGGTCTTGCAACCCTGCATCAGCTGAGAGGACGCGTCGGTCGAAGCGATCTGCAATCGTATTGCTATCTGCTTTGCTCCAAGTTAAATGCGCATGCAAAGGAACGCATCCGCACGATGGTGCAAACCAACGATGGATTCGAGCTTGCGCAAAAGGATATGGAACTGCGCGGCTACGGCGATCTGTTCGGGGTCCGACAGAGCGGAGAGGGCGAGCTGTCCGGGTTCATTCATTCCTGTACGGCGGAAGTACTGGAACGCGCCTCTGCTGCTGCAAATGAGATTCTCCAGTCGCCGACGCTGCGAAACAACGAATTGATCCGTCTTGCAACCGAGCGCTATCTTTCCGCAACACAAATAGCCAGGAATTAAAAAATCGCCGATTCATTCGGCGATTTTTCATCGATCGATTCATCTATCTCATCATGGATGAGGAATCAACCATGTTTTTGTTATCGTTGTTCGTTACTTAATGTTCTGCTCAGCATATTCGACCATGCGCTTGACCATTTCGCCGCCGATGCTGCCCGCTTCACGCGTAGTCAGGTTGCCGTTCTCGTCCGGGTCCAGATTGATGTTCAGAGAGGACGCGACCTCCGACTTCAGATTCTGCAGAGAACTCTTGCTCTTCGACTT
>JAUMVL010000260.1 GCA_030530185.1 Clostridia bacterium
TCTGCTCCGGCTCGTCTACGCCGGCCAGCGCGTCCAGGAAGCGATCGACCGCGTCCACATAGACGAGATTTGCGCCCATCTGATTGCGGAACACTTCGATAACCTGCTCCGGCTCGCCCTTGCGCAAAAGGCCATGATTGACATGTACGCAGGTCAGCTGGGTGCCGACTGCCTTGATCAGCAGTGCCGCAACGACGGATGAATCCACGCCGCCGGACAATGCCAGCAATACCTTCTTGTTGCCGATCTGTTCGCGCAGCGCCTGAATCTGCTCATCGATAAACGCATGTGCGAGGGCTTCGGTTGTGATACGCTCCATCGTTTCGGGTCTCTTGTTGCCTTGTTCCATAGCTGTCCTCCGTATGATGAATTTTCAAGATTATTTGATCGGGTTGCTCTTTTCACGCTGAATGACATCGTGTGCGCCGCCTTCGACGATACTCGTTGCGCTCACAAGGGTCAATACCGCCTTTTCATGCAGTTCGGGAATCGAAAGCGCTGCACAGTTGCACATCGTGGAGCGCACCTTGGCCAGCGTCATATTGACATTGTCCTTGAGGCTGCCGGCGTACGGGACATAGGAATCGACACCTTCCTCGAAGCTGAGCTTCTTATCGCCGCCGAGATCATATCGCTGCCAGTTGCGCGCGCGGTTGCTCCCCTCGCCCCAGTACTCTTTATAGTAAGTGCCGCCGATTGAGACGCGTGCCGACGGGCTTTCGTCAAAGCGCGCAAAGTACCGGCCGAGCATGACAAAATCCGCACCCATTGCCAAAGCAAGCGTAATATGGTGATCGTACACGATGCCGCCGTCCGAGCAGACAGGAACGTAAACGCCCGTCTCCTCAAAATAAGCGTCGCGCGCCGCGCACACATCGAGCAATGCGGAGGCCTGTCCTCTGCCGATGCCCTTAGTTTCGCGCGTGATGCAGATCGAACCGCCGCCGATGCCGACCTTGACAAAGTCCGCACCGCACTCGGCAAGAAACCGGAATCCCGCCGCATCGACGACGTTGCCCGCACCGACCTTGACGGAATCGCCATATTCGGAACGAATCCATTCAAGCGTCAGCTTCTGCCATTCGGAAAAGCCCTCGCTCGAATCGATGCACAGCGCATCCGCACCGGCTTCGAGCAGAGCAGGAACGCGTTCCTTATAATCGCGCGTATTGATGCCGGCGCCGACGATATACCGCTTGTGGCTGTCGAGCAGCTCGTTCGGGTTCTGCTTGTGCAGATCATAGTCCTTGCGGAACACGAAGCAGCAGAGCCGTCCTTCGTCGTTAACGATCGGAAGCGCATTGAGCTTGTACTCCCAGATGATATCGTTCGCTTCCTTCAGCGAAGTGCCTTCCTTGGCCCAGATGACCTTTTCAAACGGGGTCATGAACTCGGCAACCTTCGTGTCGGGTGTCATGCGGCTGATGCGATAATCACGGCTTGTAACGATGCCGACCAGCTTTCCGTCCGGCGTGCCGTCGTCGGTGACGGCGACCGTGGAATGGCCGGTACGTGCCTTGAGGTCGATGACATCGGCCAGCGTGGCGTCGGGACGAATGTTGGAATCCGAACGCACAAAACCGGCCTTATACGACTTGACGCGCCGTACCATGGCAGCCTGGTTCTCAATCGTCTGCGAGCCGAAGATAAAAGAAACGCCGCCTTCTTGGGCAAGCGCAACGGCAAGCCGATCGTCCGAGACAGATTGCATGATCGCGGAAACGAGCGGAATATTCATTTGGATCGGAGAAGCTTCGCCGCGGCGATATTTGCACAGCGGGGTTTTCAGACTGACATTTTGCGGAACGCATTCCGCAGTGGAGTATCCCGGGATCAGCAGATATTCACTGAATGTATGGGACGGCTCGTTGATAATCCTGGTCATTCTGCACTCCTTTTCATGAAAAATAATTTTGTTTATCATACCATACTTGCGAAATTGCGCCAAGATGCGACACCGATTTTTACGGAAGTTTTACGCGTTATAAAGATACCATGCGGCGCACCCCGAATCGGGCGCGCCGCACGCGTTTTTTAATTGGAATCTTTGAACAGCGAGCGAATCCAGTCGTAACGTTCATGCTCGCGCCAGCCTTCGCCGGTCTCATCGCGGGTCGTATAGTTGCAGGTAACGTTCGGCAATGCCTCGACGACCTCCTTGTTCTGTGCCGACGTCAGTCCGTTCATGGCAAACCACAGCCGCTCCGCCTGTGTGAAGTGTTTCAGCGGTTCAATGTTTTCAAGATGCGTGTTGCACACGTTGATGTCGATCAGATCCGGCAAACCGACCAGCGGCGATACGTCCGGGATCCGGTTCATAAACAGCTCGACATACTTCAGCTCTTTCAGCTGTGCAAGGGCCGAAATGTCCGTGATTTTGTTGTCCGCCAGAATCAGCACCTGCAGATGCGGCAGATACTTCAGCA
>JAUMVL010000261.1 GCA_030530185.1 Clostridia bacterium
ACTTGCAGACAGATTATGCGGATATATATTACCTTCACAGGATCAATCCGGACATTCCTGTGGAGGAAGTTGCCGGAGCAATGGGAAAATTCATGGATGCCGGATTGATTCGCGGCTGGGGACTCTCTCAGGTGGATGTGGATATCATCGACCGGGCGCAACAGGTGACGCCGCTTGCTGCGATTCAGAACATCTACTCGATGGTCGAGCGCGATTCCGAAGCGGCGATCATCCCCTACTGCATGGAGCACAACATCGGCTTTGTGCCGTTCTCACCGATCGCCAGCGGACTGCTATCAGGCAGGATCACGACCGAAACGCAGTTTGAAAAGAACGACGATGTGCGAAACTGGGTGCCGCAGCTGTCCAAAAGAAACATCGAAGGCAATACCCCGATTATCGAACTGCTCAAGGACTTTGCAGCAAAGAAGAACGCCACGCCTGCACAGATCAGCCTTGCGTGGATGCTGCACAAGTACCCGAACGTCGTGCCGATTCCCGGTTCCAAAAACAAGGAACGGATTATCGAGAATCTGAATGCCGCCAACGTTGAACTGACGGAAGAGGAATTCAACGTATTAGAAACCTCGCTGAACGGCCTCAAGGTTTACGGACACAGAGGTCTCGGCGGATTTTAAGGAGGAACCATATGAAAAATTACAGGAAACAAGTCTTTGCCGTCCTATTGGTGAGCGTGATCGTGCTCGGCGCAATCGGCTGCGCAGGCACTGCTGCAAAGCCGGAAGAAAACACCGTCCCGGCACAGGCGGCGCGACCGACCGAAGCGCCGCAAGCGGAAGCGTCAACA
Organism: Clostridia bacterium; assembly: GCA_030530185.1. GTDB lineage: Bacteria > Bacillota > Clostridia > Christensenellales > CAG-138 > UBA3792. The sequence continues at coordinate 809 of JAUMVL010000261.1, forward strand.
CAGGAGCCGATCGCAGAAATAAATGAGACAGAGACACCGGACGAGCAACAGGCAGAGGAAGCGACCGACGCGCCCGAAGCGGATGCGTCCGAACCGCGCAGCGACATTTTGGTCGTTTATTTCTCCCGCACCGGCGAGCAGTATGAGGTCGGCGTGATCGAAAAGGGGAACACCGCGATCGTTGCGGAAATCATTGCCGAAAAGACCAGCGCAGATCTTTTTGAGATCCTGCCCGTTGACGACCATTATCCGATGACGTACAGCGAATTGACGGATGTCGCCAAGCGCGAGCAGAATGACAAAGCCCGTCCCGCCTATGCGGGCGAAGTGCCCGACCTTTCACAGTACAGCACGATCTTTATCGGCGCGCCGGTGTGGTGGGGCGACTGGCCGATGATCTGCTACACATTCTTTGAGAACAACGCGGATGCCCTTTCCGACAAAACGCTGATTCCGTTCTCCACCCATGCGGGCAGCGGACTTTCGGGCTTTGACCGAAAGTTGTCGAACGCACTCCCGAACAGCACGGTTCAAAAAGGCCTTGCCGTCGCGGGCACGGATTGCCAGAACAGCCCGGATCGCGTAGAAAAATCGGTCAGCGACTGGCTGAACGGGTTGGGCTTCTGATCCATAAATGACAGCAATATACCACGATCCGTACAAAAAGAGAGCTGCAAAATGCGACTCTCTTTTATCTTTTCATATCTGGTGTTTTCCCAATGGAGACAAGAACAGGAATCTATACTTCTGCTATCAGACCTTCTTCAACCTCCGGCTTGAGATGCTTTGATGGACGTCCGCCGCCATGGCTGTTTCGTCCGCGCCGTTCGATGTACAGTCCTTCCGGCCCTTCTTCAAGATAGATTCGTTCCCACGAAGCGGCTCTTCTATGTGGCAACTCAAACTGTCGCTCTGTTTCTTTGTAACTCAATCCTTCTTTACGCATGGTTTCTACAACCATTTGCTTGAATTCGCCTGTATACCTCTTGTTTGGTATTCCTTTTGGCATATTAAATCACCCCACTTGTTAGCATTATATCACATGTCTAACAATTGGGGTGCAGTTCACGAATCCAAGGTGCTATTTGGTGATGTTCAGTACAGCTTCGCGCCGGCGGGGATATGCGGGTCAACCATGAGCAGGTTCAGCCGTTCCTCGCCGTTTTCCTTGTGGAGGGCGGAGAGGAGCATGCCGCAGGATTCGAAGCCCATCATGGGGCGGGGCGGCAGGTTGGTGATGGCCACACAGGTCTTGCCGATAAGCTGTTCCGGCTCATAAAATGCGTGAATCCCCGATAAAATCGTGCGATTTTCGCCTGTGCCGTCGTCCAGCGTGAACTTTAAGAGCTTCTTGGACTTCGGCACCGCTTCACAGGCAAGCACCTTGACTGCGCGAAAATCAGACTTGGAGAAGGTCTCAAAGTCAACGAAGTCCTTGAACAGCGGCTCGATTTCCACGTTGCTGAAATCGATCTTCTCTTCTGCGGGAGTCGTTTGCGCCGTTTCCTGCGCAGCTTTGCAGGCCTTCTGAGAGGGGCAGGTAAAGCAAGCGTTCGGCAACGTTATGCACTTCTTCAGCCTGGGGCTTCTGTCCTCTCGGCTTCATTGTCGGGAA
>JAUMVL010000262.1 GCA_030530185.1 Clostridia bacterium
GGAGATATTGAAGCTTGCAAGCGTTTCTTCCAACAGCTTTGCGGTCGCCTGCGGGCTCTCCGCACCATGAGAATACGTCTGCTCCGATTTGTTCAGACATTCAATGCTCGGCGGCAGATAAAGATCTGTCTGCGCTTGACTCGGAACGTCCGGAACCTCGAGATCCACAGCGTCGTCGGGATCGGGGGCAGACTCCGGTTGATTCAGATTCTCCTTGGTTGCCGTGGACTTGAACGCGGCCTTTCCTACGGGCTTTGCCTGCGGATTCTCCGAATCAAAGCCTGACTCAATGATATCAGCTGCAACCGCAGAGGCGGACTTCGGCTGCTTTTTCACAGACTTCGCAGTGGGAACTGCTTCCGGCTCATCCACAGGATAGGAGGTCGGAATGTCTTCTTCATCGACGTCGAACAGAAAATTGCTCTTGCGTTTCAGCTTGCCGGTAGACGGCATGAATTCGGCATTGTCGGGATCGGGTCGGCTCTCCTTCGACTTTGTAGCATTCGAAGTCTTTGCAGCGGAGGAAGCGGAGAAGGGCATATTGACCGGTTTGTAAGCGGGAGCTGAAATGACAGGCGCCTTTTCGATCGAAGCGGGTTCGGGGTCCGGCTCGGGCACTTCAAACAGCTCGTCAAACGAAAGCTTGCGCTTGTTTTTGATCGGCTTCTGTTCCTGACGGGAGGAATAGTCCTTTTTCCAGTTACGCGGGGAGGCAGGCAGCTCATCCTCATCGTCGAAATCTTCGTCGTCATCGGTAAAGTATTCGCTCTTGACGGTCTCAATTCGATCTTTCACCTTGGTACCGAACAGGTCCGTATAAGCTTTGATCGAAATGCCGGTGAGCAGCAGCAGGCAGATCAATAACGCGGCAATTGCAACAATGTAGCACAGCGCATATCCGCCGAGCATGAACAGCGGCGTCATCAGAAACATACCGAGCACACCGCCGCCGATGTGGAAATGGATCGGTTCATTCCATGCAATCGGGAACTGCGCAAACCACTGCTTTACATAGTCTCCGAACAAAGCGTTCGATTCGCTGTACGGCTGAATCGCCCGAAGCGATTCCGAAGTTGCAAGGTGCAAAATACAAATGATTGCATAAACGGCAATGATTGCGGTAATGTAGGTCCCGCGGGAACGCTTTTGCCGGCCGGAAAGAATCACAAAGAATCCGAACAAAATCAGAAAAACCGGTACTACGTACGCAAAAACGCCGGTCATTCCAAGCAAGAAAGAGGATATGACATTGCCGAGCACGCCGTCTGCTCCGCTGTACAGGTACACGCCGAACAGCGCGCCGAGTGCAACGAGAACAATCCCGAAGACTTCAATGGCAAGGCGCTCCGACTTGGTGCGTTTCTTTTTAGCCGCTCCTTTCTTTGCGGCAGATGTGCTCTTGCCGCTCGTTTTTTTTGCGGTTGATTTTTGGGCCATTCCGGTTCCTCCGAGTTTCCATAAAGAATTGATTGTATTATACATCGGAAGATGGTTCTTTGCAAGCCGCCACTTGCCAACCGATGCGATTTTCGATATAATACAACAATCAAAATGAGAGGGGACAGCACAATGCAGCCGAAGCTTCTGGTATGGGACTGGAACGGAACAATCATGGATGATATGGAGTTTACCTATCAGATTGAAAATCGGATGCTTCGCGAGAGAGGCATGAAGGAGATTCCGGACAGGGAGTTCTATCTGAACAACTTTGGCTTCCCGATCATCGATTACTACGTCAAGCTCGGATACGATTTTTCGGTGTATCCCTATGAGGAACTTGCTGCGGAGTTTCACCGGATCTATACCGAAGGATACCGCTGTTGCCCGCTTCGAGCCGGTGCGATCGAAACGCTTTCCGCGGTCCGGCAAATGCACATTCCGCAAACGCTTCTGTCTGCTTCGGAACAGAGCCGCTTGATCGAACAAACCGCTTTTTATCATGTCGAGTCCTTCTTCCGGGAGCTTCTGGGCCTTTCGGATGAATATGCGCATTCCAAGGTGGATCGGGCCAAGCAGTATATCCAAAACCACGGAATCGATCCAAAGGATGTGCTGTTCATCGGCGATACCGATCATGACTATGAAGCGGCGGCGTCGGTCGGATGCCATTGCGTCCTGCTGACCGGCGGTCATCAAAGCAAAACGGTCCTTGCAAGGTGCGGCGTCCCCATCATGGATTCCTTGCAGGAGCTTTTGGATTATATAACGGGATAATGGACGTTCGGTCAAGTCCCTTCCGAACAAAAACCAAAAAGAAAATCACCCAATCGGGCAGCACTTCATAAGGAAGTTGTTTTGAGGCGGCAATTCCCGACTCAAAAGGATATGACACAGGCGTGGCCGCTATGGTCACGCCCGTTTTGTCGCCATGTTCCGGATTTTGGGGGCAAAATCCGATGCTCGTTGGAATCGT
>JAUMVL010000263.1 GCA_030530185.1 Clostridia bacterium
TCATCAGGAAAGAACAATTCACCTGCCAGGATCGTCTTCTTTTGGCATTTATCAGCGTAAAACGCGGCTATCCCCTGCTTGGTGGAGCCGTATTTCTTATCGGCCAGCCGCGCTTCTTCCAGCGCGTCCAACTCTCTGTGCCAGGGCATGAGCAGTGAGGCACGCTCACTGATCTTTAAGTTGGCCGGAGTGACCGCCACCCCTTTTTCCTTCAGTTCGCTGATCTCACGCCAGAGGTTTTCCGGATCCAGAGCGACGCCGTTGCCCAGTATATTGACCACTCCGTCCCGGAAGATACCGGAGGGCAGCAGATGGAGCGCGAACTTTCCTTTTTCATTCACCACAGTATGACCTGCGTTGCCGCCGCCCTGATAGCGGACCACGATATCATAGTTTTCAGTAAGCAGATCGACCATCCTGCCCTTGCCTTCGTCGCCCCAGTTCACGCCGACCACGGCACAGTTTCCCATTTAACACACCTCCATCATTCATGCGTATGGCGGGCAATAATTACAATAATAAAATAGCCCCAAACTGGAGCTATTTGAAATACATATATCATTGTGGTTATCATATGGATTGGATATGATTCTACCCCGTTTGCAGCTCAGCTGCTTCCCGCCGGGATTCGTGCTACAGTGGGGATCGCTCGGAAAACGTGAATGACAAGCCGGATCACAAAAGGGTTAAAGCGCTTCACAAAGGAAGCGCTTTTGCCTATCTGTTTTTCACGTACAGCATACAGCCAACTGGCTCTCAAAAACCAGATCATAAAGAGGCTCTTTCCGTGACGCCCGTTCAGGACGTGAGTATCGACGCCGGGATATGCTTATTCTGACGCATCCCTAACTCTTTTTTCCCATCCTGTATGCCAGATCCAGAGCCGGATGCTCCGTGTTTTCGCCGGCTGCTGTGACGCCGCCCATGAAGGCGGTGCCGGCGAGCTTCGCGCGCTCAAAGCATTCCACCCAGCCCTCAACGCCGCTGACCGCACGCTGCGGCACCTGCTCCCCGTCCTCGGCGGCGGCTGTCAGCAGATAGACGTCACGGAAGGCGTAGTCGCTGGGATAGAGCGGGTTCATCCGATCAAGCAGGGTCTTGAGCTGGCCTGACATCTCGTAGTAATAGATCGGCGTGGCAAATACCAGCACGTCGGCATGCAAGGCTTTTTGACAGATCGCCTCCGCGTCGTCGGGGATCACACAGTGCAGCTTCTCCTGGCAGACAAAGCAGCCGCGGCAGAAGTTGACGGTCTTGCCGCGCAGGGAGATCAGCTCCGTTTCGTGCCCCGCCTCCTGCGCGCCTTTGGCAAAGGCTTTTGCCAGCGCTTCGGAGTTGCTGTTCACCCGGGGACTTGTCGATACGATCAGTACTTTTTTCATATGCCACTCCTGTTAATTATAAGAAAGAGCAACGGTAATGTCTCCGCTTCCAAGCAGGGCGGTAAGCTCCGCCGCAGATCGGTCCGTGATCCTTCCGAGCCGGGTATAAGCCCAGGAATTGGAACCGTAAAACACAACGAGCTGATCGCCGGAATAGAGAACGATATCCCCGGCCTGCGTCGTGGTCTGGATGTCGTTCCGGGGCAGGCTCATTCCCAGGGAGCCCACCTGCTCGAAGCCGCCGTACATGGACATCCGCACAGTCAGCGGCGCGGAGGAAACCGACTCGATCAAAGCCTCAACCGCTTCGTTTTCTTCCCAGTCGACGCTGACCTCCGTATCGTCTATCGTCAGATGTAATGTCTTCTCCATGTTCGCTATCCCCAGATCGGTGATCCACTCTTCGAGTTCCTCTTCAGGGACGCCGCCCGGGAAGCGTCTGCCCTGCAGCCAGGTGCCGCTTCCGGCAAGCGCGGCGAGAGTATCGTCGCTCTGCCCGATGTCGCTGCTACCGGACGTGCAAAACGGGACGACCGTTATTCCCGTGAAGTCGTGGCTCTCCACAAAACTGCTCAATATCCGCGGCGCCTGTCCCCACCAGATAGGATAGCCGAGATATAACGTCTTGCAGCTGTCTAAAGAAATCTGGTTTGCGATCTCCGGACGGGAATCCGGCGTGTTCTGCTCCACGGTTGCCCGGGACGCGCTGTCGTTATAATTCAGGTCCTCGCTCGTATAGGGCAGAGCGGGAACGATCTCGGTCAGCTCTGCGCCGGTGAGCGCCGCGATCTTTTCCGCAACGTCCCGCGTGGTGCCGGTGGCGGAGAAATAAACAACCATAACCGTACTGTGGGAGATGGGTTCGGCCAGACTTTCTTCGCTCCCGTCCGGCGCCGTGTCCTCCGACTCCCGGGCGGACGTCAGGGTATCTGCGGGGACCTGTTCGAGCTCAGAGGCGGACCCGGTCTCAGGCGCGCTGCCGCATCCGACGCAGGCCAGCGTCAATGCAACCA
>JAUMVL010000020.1 GCA_030530185.1 Clostridia bacterium
ACGACGAGCCGGTTTGGTTTACGGAAACCGGAAAGCCTGCTTGGTAAAAACGTATTGCAAAAGAGCTGTCGAGACGCATTGTCTTGACAGCTCTTTTTTCGGCTTCAATCAGATTTCAATCGTTTGATTTTCGTAGGATGCTTTGAGGGTCTGTTCCTTCTGCGTCTGCAACTCCGCAACCTTGGCTTTGGACAGCGGATACCAAACGAACAGGATCAGCGCCATCAGTCCGAACAGCACGGCAGGGATCAGCGTCGCAAGATCATACATCACTTTGAGGTTTGCAAGCGTTTGGACTGCACCCTTTTCATAGCGATAGTTCATTGCAAGCAATGCGCCGTTCACACAGATGGCTGCAAGAACCTGTCCGAGCTTTCGGAAGAAATTAAACACCGAGTATGCCGTGCCGTCGTCGCGGCTGCGCGCTTTTACCTCAATATCGTCGATCGCGTCGGTTGCCATCGCCCAAAGCTGCATCACCACGGTGGTCAAGCCGCATCCACTTACGAAGCAGAGTCCCAGAAACACCCACATCAAAATGCCCGGTTCCATGCCGCGCAGGAAGAACAGCAGCAGATTCGCAGCGGCTGCCGCCGCAACGCCGACGGCGCAGACTTCCTTCTTTCCGATGCTGCGCGCCATCTTGGGCAAAAAGAACATCAGCACCAGCATCGGCGAATAGGTGCAGGCCTGCGTGGCAAGATTCATCCAGTTTGCGTGGAAATAATCGTCGAACAAATAGGTGTAGAAGCTCTGTGTAAACATTTGGCCCGCAAGCAGCAGCATCGCGACAAGGCTGATTGCTACAAACGCGCGGCTCATAAACAGCTGCTTCATGGCGCGCATCGCGGCGCCCTTGGCCTTGGGCTGCGGTTTGGTCTTGACACGCTCTTTGTTCCACAGAAACGCAACCAGCAGCATCAGCATCGAGCATACCGCCATGATGATGACGCCCATCAGCACCGGCGCATACAGCATATCGGTGATCGCCTTCCCGTTTTCGCCTATCACAATGTTGCCTGCGGCATCGAGCCGCTTTTCGTAAGCAAAGCTTGCGATCAGCAGAACCGGAATCGAGCCGAGCGCCGCGCCGATGGAGCGGTAAACCGAGAGCTTGCTCCGCTCCGTGGCATCAGTCGTAACAACGGACGCCAAAGACCCATACGGAATTTGCAGTACCGTATAGATCATGCCCCAAGCGATATACGTCACTGAAGCATAAACGCAGGTAAGAAGATTGTTCCCCTCCTCCCCAAGGCCGGGCCACTTGACAAACATCAGCACCGACGCAACCGCAAGCGGCGCCGCAACGTACAGAAACCACTGACGGTAGCGGCCATGCCGGCTCGGCTGTACTGTGTCGCAAATGCGGCCCATGATCGGATCGTTGATCGCGTCCCAAATGCGTGCCGCGATAAACATCAGCATGATGAACAGCGGACTTAAATGAAAAATATCGGTGTAAAACTTCTGCAACAGCGTTGTGACGAGGCTGAACACCAAACATCCTGCCGCATCAACCATTGCATAGCCAAAATAGTCCTTGGCTTTCAGCCCGCTCGTTCTTGCAATAAACGATTGCTCCATTGCACGCGCCCCCGTTTCTTTCTTCGTTGTTCTTATTATAGCAAGTTCCCCGCAGGAAAGACAATCGATTTCCGACTTATGTGTTCGTTTTCCGGCGCGCAATCCGGCGCGCAAGCCAAAGCAATGCCCACGCGGCAAACAGAAATGCGCCGATCATTCCCAACACCGCATACGCGACACCGATGCCGGACGAGTCAAGGCCCGCAGTCTGCGGCAAATATCCGAACCACCCTGCCGGCGCGCGGTAATTCAAAAAGAAATACGGCGCCGCCATTCCGTGCCATGTCATGCCAAACGCGCCGAGCACCAGGATCAGTACAAAGTACAGAGTCGGCGGCAAAACGCCGAACCACACGTCACTTTTTTGCCATGTACCGGTCGTGTCGTTCCATAGAAAATCGAAAACTGTCAGAATCGGGGTGATAAAGTGCAGGCATAAACTCGCATAGTGATCCTGCCGATAGGCCGCGAGCATGCCGCCCGGCACCATCGGCGCAAGCACGACGCCGAATACGATGCCGGTGATCAGAATCGATACCGTAGCCGTATACTTAATCAGTCTGGTTGCGCGGCGATCGAACAGCAGCTGCAGCAATACCGCCGTGGCGGTATAGATATTGGACAGCTGCGTAAAGTATGTAAAGCCGATCTTCCAATGCCACAGACGTACACAGGCATAGATTACGGAAGCGATGATCAGCAATTTCAACAAGTTTTTTCTAATTTTCATCAGAGTTCCCAGCTTTTCCGGAAATTAAAATCAGTATAGCATAAAACGGATGCACGGACAAGTCCGCAAACTTTTTCTTGAAAACGCATCATGCGATTTGCTACAATAGCAAAGACAAAACCGCAGATGCGGCAGCGGAAAGGGCAATGCAATGGAACTGTACGAACAATTGGTAGCAACGATCACTCGCATGGGGTATCCTATCGAACTTGGCCGCACCATTGCGGATCAGCTGCGAACCGAACGCGCCATGCGCCGGATGCTTGGGTATCTTCGGCAGGCAAAGCCGAAACGGATCGAGGAAATCGCGGATGAACTGGTTGCCATTCTGGACGATCGCAACAACTGGACCAAGAAGAAGATCGCCGAGCACGCCAACGCCAAATATAACGCATACCTGAACAGCGAGTTCCGGGAATAAGAACGGCGTTGGGCCGGTCCGGGCCCTGAAAATCTGCGGCACGACCGTTGCGCCCATCCCGTATCCCGCTGCTCATCTTCGCCTTTGCAATCCGCGCAGGAATATGATATAATGTCATTATGACAAGAAACAAGGAGGTTCGGCATGGATACCGATCGCATCAAAACAATTCTTGAGAACGGCGCCGCTCAGGCCGAGGAGCTTCTGAAAAACCCATCGAAGGTGGACGAGCTGCTCGAGCAGTTTGAAAATAAACTAAAGGAAGTTCCGGCGATCGGCGATACGCTTGCCGATATTCCTCTGATGATTGCCATGGTCAAGGGCTATATCACCGGTCAGTACAAAACCGTTTCACCAAAGGTCATCGCGCTGCTGGTCGGATCGTTCCTTTATCTGCTCAAAAAGAAGGATCTGATTGCGGACAACAAGCCGTTTGTCGGCTACGTCGATGACGTTGCCGTGATGACACTCGCATTGAAGCTGTCTGAGCCGGAGCTGAACGCGTTTTCCGCATGGCGAAACGCGCAAAAGCCGGATGCGGTCATCGACGTGGAGTAATCCTTCGATATGAAGCGGGCTGTTTGGAAGTTTGTTCTTCCAAACAGCCCTTCTTGTTTATTCTTTGCCGTCGCCGAGGAGCCGTTCACTCTCTTCCGGATCGAGCTTTTCGACCGCCCGAAGCTTGCGTGTGATTGCACGCGAGCGGGTTCCGATCAAAATATCCAAATCGGTGTTCACTTGCTGCAGCCGCTGCTGAGATTTTTCGAGGATCTCGCCGAACTTTTCAAACTCAGTCTTGACTGCGCCGAGCACCTGCCAGACCTCGCCGCTGCGCTTTTGAATCGCAAGGGTTCGGAAGCCCATCTGCAAGCTGTTCAAAAGCGCCGCCATCGTGCTCGGTCCTGCAAGATTGACGTGGTATGTGCGCTGCAGCTCCTCGACCATGCCGCGGTTGACGGCCTCCGCATAAAGCCCTTCAAACGGGAGGAACAGAATCGCAAAGTCCGTTGTGTTCGGCGGATCGATATACTTGATGCGAATATCCTTCGCTTCGCTTTTCAATCGTGCAATCAACGCGGCAGCGGCAGTTGAGACGTTGTCCGCCGATCCGGAATCATACGCATCCATCAATTGACCATACGTTTCGCCAGGGAACTTTGCATCGATCGGCAGGTACACGACGCCGTCGCCTTCCCCCGGCATCTTGATTGCATATTCCACGACGTCGCGCGAGCCGGCTTTGGTTGCAACGTTCGTCTCGTACTGCTCCGGCGACAGGATTTCGGCAAGGATCGCGCCAAGCTGTACCTCGCCGAGAATGCCGCGTGTTTTCACATTGGACAGAACCTTTTTCAGATCCGTCACGCCCGCCGCAACCGACTGCATTTCGCCAAGGCCTTTATAGACCTGCTCGAGTTGATTGGAAACGAGCTTGAACGATTCGCCGATCCGCGTCTCGAGCGTCTTTTGCAGCTTTTCGTCCACAATCTGCTGCATTTTATCGAGTCGTTCTCCATTTTCCTGCTGCATGGCCGTAAGGCGTCTCTCCACCGTTTGACGAATCTGCTCGAGCTTTTGTTCGTTCGCCTGCTCGAAGGTGGCAAAGCGCTGCTCGTTCGCTTGTTCAAAGCTTGTGAACCGCTGTTCCTGCGCTTGCGCCGCGCCCTGCTGCTGCTCGGACACCGTCTTTCCCATCGTCTGAACAGCGCTCATCAGCGTGTTCAGCCGTCCCTCCGTGCCGCGCTCGAAGGATGCAAAGCGCTGCTCCTGCAGCATATTTGCATCATGCTGGTTGTCGGTCATCATATCGTTGAGCTCCCGCAAATCGCGATGCATTGCCCGTTCAAGATCGGACAAGCCCTTGGGCCGGCGCGGGATTGCGAGCAGCACGATCGCAACCACAAGCCCGATCAGAATCAGAATTGCGAAAATCAACAGGAGCAGCGTTTCGGTTTGCATATCAGATCCCTCCATGCAGCACAAATCCGACGGCAAGCGCGGTTTGCGCCAAGATATAAGTCGTCATAACAAAAAAGTTGCCAAGGCGCGTCTTCCGTCCGAACATATCGAACGCAAGCAAGCCGTCCGACACAAAAAACAGCAGCCCGCCGAAAAAGCAGAGCACATACGCCGCGTTGAAGCCCGACATACAGGCCAGATACAGCGCCGTTGCGCACACGCCGGACAGCAGCACGGTATAGCACTGTGCCCAAAGCTTCAGCCGTTTGGGAGCGTGCGGAATCAGGAATCGTCGTACCAAGAGCAGACAAGCGCCGATCCATGCGACCGAGAGGAGCAGAATCGGATGCAGCCCCGGCTGTGTCAGAAGCATCCCGGTGATATAGCATGCATGTCCGAGTGCAAACGAGGCCATTCCGCCGTAGACATTCCAATGATGGTGTCCGAGTAGAAACACGTCCCCCGCCCAGCCGAATCCAAGCGCAAGCAAAATCCAGACGTTCGGTTTGGGGGCTGCAAGCGCATACAGAATCATAAGGCTTGGGATCAGCAGCGGTTTGAAGATCATGCGCATGATGCGATTGCGCTTGGCGTACGCCGCAAGCGTCAGGCACACGACCGGCACATATCCAAACGCAAGATAAAGCATCATCCGTTCCATAGCGGCCTCCTTTTTCGGATAGTATAACATAGTTTTCGTGCGTTGGAAAGGGAAGGTTTTGCAAGTTTCCCTTCTATAATTTTTCTTTTTTCAAATGGTATATTCTTACGCATCTCTTGCCAAGTTTGCAAAAGATTGGTAAAATTAAAATCAGGAAATTGGGAGGGATGCATTTGCATGAAACGGGAGACCGAACCACGAACCGTCTGGGGCGAAAACAGCTGCTTCTGGGTAGCGCTTTTCAAGTTCGTTCCCTTGATCCTGTTTGCGTTGTTGGTGATTGTCTTTCAGCTCGATCTGCTGCTTGCGGCACCGATCGCAACATTCTCCGCTATCTTCGTATACATGCTTCTGTACCGTGTCAAGTTTGAGACGGCATTCTCGCAAGGGTTGGAGACAGCGAAGCGAATCGCTTTGATCTTTTTCATTCTCATGTTCGCATACGGCGTTGCGGAGTGCTTTATGGCGACCGGCGTCGGCGCTGCTTTGATCCACCTCGCACTGAAGCTCGGCGTGACCGCCCGAACAATTGCGCCCGTTGCGATTTTAGTGACGTGTCTGCTCTCGGTTGCCACCGGTTCGTCATGGGGTACGTTTGCAGCTTGCGCACCGATCTTCTTGTGGCTGAATCATTTGGTCGGCGGCGATCTGATCTTGACCGTATGTGCGATCGCCGGCGGCGCCTGCTTTGGTGACAACATCGGCATGATTTCGGATGTCACCGTTCTGAGCTGCGGCATGCAGGACGTCAAAATCATCGATCGCATCAAGCACCAGGGCGTGTGGTCGGTCGCCTGCATGGTGATTTCGATGGTGCTGTTCTTCTGCATCGGGCTGAAGATGCCGAATGTACAGGGGGATGTGGCCGAAGCGATTGCAACCATCCCGCAGGACTCGCTTGCCGCGCTCGAAGCGGAGCGTCCTGCGGCTGCGATGCTGCTTGATCAGGTTCGTTCCGGCGTTCCGTATTATATGATTATTCCGATGCTGATTGTCATCGTAATGAGCTTTTTCGGAATTCATACGCTGCTTTGCCTCGGGGCCGGAATGATCTCCTCGCTGCTGTTTGGGCTGATTGCCGGAACCTGCGATCTTCGTTCCTGGCTGACGCTGCTCGAAACCGGGTTCTCGTCGGCCGGCAGCTGGGTCATCGTGATGATGATCTGGGTCTCCGCATTCGGAGGAATCATGAATGCAATGAATGCGTTTGATCCGTTTGCAAAGCTGGCTGTCAAGCTTTCGCGCAACGTGCATCAGCTGCTCGGTTGGTGCGGAATTCTTTGTTTGCTCGGCAATGCCGCGCTTGCCGATGAAGCGGCGCAGGTCGCAACGATCTCTCCGATTGTGCGAAGCATTGTGGATAAAAATGTTGATGCTCCCTCGGACAATGATCGATATGTGCTGCGACTGCGGCTTGCGACCTTTACCTCTGCCATGGGGATCTACGGGAGTGAGCTGATCCCGTGGCACTGCTTCCCCGTGTTCTTTGCCGGCATTGCAACGACGGTTTATCCGCTGCACACCTTCACCGCAACCGAGATTATCAGCCGCAACTATATGAGCTTTCTCGTTGTCGGCTCGATCCTGCTTTTGACCTTTACGGGTCTGGACCGGTTCATTCCGGGCTTTGCCATTCCCAAGGACGCAAAACTCATGAAAAAAGATTCCTGACTGATTCAACAGAAAAGGCTGTTCGGAGCGTCGATCCGTTTCCGAACAGCCTTTTTTGCGTTGCCGTGCTTTTCTCTTCTGCGGCAATAAGTAAATATTATATCATATCCCGACCAGCATGCTGATCAAAACGAACAGCCAATGCGCCGCAACACCGGCCGCAATTCCGCCGATCGTGTGGCACAGAATCGCCTTGCCCGTAAACCGGTTGCACTTTAACGCATCCATCATGGAAACGTGCGTCGAAAGGTATCCGCTCCAGCACATGCAGATTGCGGTAAACACCGCAATGTCATTCAGACTCACGTTCCCATCTGCAACGAACTGCGTAATCAGCGACAGCGCTGCGCCTGCGGACCCGAGCGCAGTAACCGGAATGGCCAGAGCTTCGTTTGAGGAAAACCCGAACAGCGGTTTCAGCAGAAAACCGATCCTGTCCGCAATTTTCGGTAATAGTGCAATCCCCTCCCTTGCCGCACCGGTATAGACGCCGTCTGCAGGCGGGCCGTAGGTGAGCATCATGACAAGCGAACAAATCACGAGTACTCCGGGAATGATTGCAAGGCCGAGATCCACGCCCTTTTTACCGCCCTCCATCAGCGCATTCAAAACGCGTAAAAATCCTCTCGGTTTCTCGCTTTCCGGTCGTTCCTCCGCCTGCTGTTGCGGTATCGGCGCTTCCGCTTCGGTTCCGTATACCTTTTTCATGAAGAACAACATCAGCCTTGTGCTGACCATTGCGCCGACCACCGTGCCGAGATTGCCGCACAGTGCCGCCCACGCAACCCCGCTGCCAAGCTTTGTGGACAACGCAAGCATCGAACTTGTCACGATCAACCCCATGCCGAACGCCGTACCGAGGTTGGTCAGCGCCGGCACCTGATACGCTTTAAAATAGCGGCGGAATTTGTGATCGTTGGCAAGCGTCAGAATTGCGGGATTGTCGGACAGATACGTCGTCACGACCCCGAGCGCAGATGCGCCCGGCATGCCGAACAGAGGACGCATCAACGGCGACAGCAGCACATTGATAAGCCGCACAACGCCGAATTCGCTGAGCAGTTCCGAGATCGCACCTGCAATCACGGCAATCGCCATGATGTAGAATACCGTGTTCATCAGAATATGATACGCCGTATTCATCAGCGTGTTGATTGCCTGCCCGATTCCCATCGGAATGACAAAGACGGCAAAGAACAGCAGAAACACGATCAAAAACACGATCGGCGTGACAAACCACGGCCATTTTTGCGTCTTTCGCACGGTTGTTGTTTCGGATTTCATAGATGAAGCGTTCCCTTCGCGATACGTTTCCGTTTCCATTCTATTCAGGGCGGAAGCATTTTTTCCGTCGAGAACACGATTGATCAGAGATTATAATACCGATCGAACTCCGCCGGATGCGGAATCTTCGACAATTCAAAGCACTCTGCTCGTTTGCGCGCAATGTAGGTATCGAGCAACTGCTTTGGGAACACGCCGCCCGCCGTAAGGTACTCGTGATCCTGCTCTAACGCATCGAGCGCGGCTTCGAGCGTCGTCGGCAAATGATGCAGCTTGGCTTTTTCCTCCGGGGGCAGGTTATACAGATTCATGTCGTACGGACCCCAGCCGTTTTCGTGCGGATCAATCTGCTTTTGAATTCCGTCGATACCCGCCATCAGGATCGCCGCATAGCAGAAATACGGATTGCAGGTCGCATCGGGATTGCGTAGCTCGAACCGGCGGGCTTTGGGTGATTTGGCATAAGCCGGGATCCGAATGACCGCACTGCGGTTCGAGGTCGCATAACCGACCGTAACCGGCGCTTCAAAGCCCGGCACGAGTCGCTTGAACGAGTTCGTAGACGGATTTGTGATGGCGCAAAGTGAAGAAATATGCCGGAGCAGACCGCCCATAAACCAATGCGCTTCTTTGGAAAGGTGCGAATACCCGTTGTCATCCGAGAACACCGGCTCGCCGTCCTTCAAAAGCAGCATATGCACGTGCATGCCGCTGCCCGCTTCACCGTAAACGGGCTTGGGCATCAGCGTTGCGGAAAGGCCGTATTTTTTGGCGACGTTCTGAATGATGTACTTGATCATCATACTGCCGTCGGCCATCTTGCAGACCTCACCGAGAAGCGGTTCGATCTCAAACTGTCCCGCGCCGCCGACCTCCGGATGGTGATACTTGACCGGAATCCCGGCTTTTTGAATCTCGAGACACATTTCACTGCGGCACTCATAGGTCTTATCGAGCGGCTTTGCAATATGGTAATGCTTCTGGAACGGAACGACACAGCCGCTCCCCTCCGTCTCGCTGTTCCAATACGCCTGCTTGGCATCAACAAATGCCCCCACAGACTGATGCTCGACACTCCAGCCGACTGAATCGAACAGATAGAATTCAAACTCGGGCAGAATCAGCATCGAATCCGCAATCCCGGTTGATTTCAAATAATCGTTCGCCGCCTGAATGATGTTTCGCGGATATTGCGCAAGCGGACGGTTCTGCGGCGTATCAATGACCATCGCGTTTCCGATCATGGAGAGCGTCTTGATCCCGCAGAACGGATCGATCATCGCGGTATCCAAATCGGGGATATAAACCATATCGCTCTTTTCTACAACGGCATAGCCGTAATTGGATGCATCAAAGCCAATGCCGTTCCTCATCATGTCTTCATTGAAATTGCTCGCCGGAATCGTGACATGGCGAAAGCGGCCGTCAATATCGACGATCTTAAAATCGACCATCTCAACCTGCTCGTTTTGGATTCGCTGTAAAATATCCTGTACAGTTGTCTGCATGCTATCCCTCTTTCTGTTCTTTTCAATAATGAGGCCGAAAGCAAATCGCGCTTTGCTTTACGTTCCTTTTACAGTATATCATCCCCGCTCAAGTTCGTACAGTCCCCCGCGGTCTGAAAAAAAGATATATTTCTCAGACAGACACCTTTTTGGATTTTGCTGTGCGGATTTACTTGAAATGACCTGAACAGCAAAGGGAGCAAACATGCTGGAAATCCTCTTGGCAAACACGGCTTAATGTGCTATAATAATTATATATGAAAACAAGGAGGTATTTCCATGGCAACGGTAGAAGAACTGGTCAAGCAATATCAGACGGACAAGGCAATGCAAGATGAGGTCGCAGCCATTTTGGCTGACGGCAAAGTGTCCATTCAAGAATTTATGAACTTTGCAAAGAAACACGATGTGCAGATTTCCCTGACCGACCTTCCGAAGTACATGGAGCAGGCCAAGCAGCTCGGCTTCATCAAGTAAGACAGCATGACAAACGCGGTGGAAACATCCACCGCGTTTTTGCTTTTGTTCAGTTCTGTCCGTAATAGGCGTTTGCACCGTGCTTTCGGAAATAATGCTTGTCCTGCAGTTCCTGCGGAGCAGGCTGTACCTTCGGATCGATCAGCTCGGTGCGATATGCCATCTTGGCGCACTCCTCAAGCACAACCGCCGCATGAACGGCGTCCACAGGATCCTTGCCCCACGCGAACGGGCCGTGGTTCTTGCACAGCACTGCGGGCGTCGCCTCGGGATCGATGCCGAGGCGCTGAAACTCGTTTACAATCAGAAGTCCCGTATTGCGCTCGTACGCCTCGTCGATCTCATCTTTGTTCAGGCAGCGCAGGCACGGCACCGGACCATAAAAGTAGTCCGCATGGGTCGTTCCATAGCAGGGAATGTCCCGACCCGCCTGAGCCCAAGAGGTGGCATAGGAGGAGTGTGTATGCACCACGCCGCCGATGTTCAAAAATGCCCCATACAGCTCTACATGCGTTGCAGTGTCGGAACTCGGCTTCCATTTTCCTTCGACACGGTTGCCGCAAAGATCGACAACGACCATATCCTCGACCGTCATGCCGTCATAGTCTACGCCGGAGGGCTTGATGACAACCAAGCCGCTTTCCCGGTCGATACCGGACACGTTGCCCCAGGTGAACGTCACAAGTCCATATTTCGGGAGCAGCAGGTTCGCTTCGAGGACCTTTTGTTTCAATGCTTCCAACATATTACAGCACCTCCGTTGCAAGCTTTTCGACCGGCAGCGCAGCCCGATACCGTTCAAGGAACTTTGCAAAGCCCGCAATATCCGCTTCGTCCGCCGTCAGCGTGGATGTACGGTTGTCAATAAACACCTTTTCGTCGAGGTAATCGGCAAGGCTTTCGCCGTCATCCTTCCAAACCATGTACGCCGCCAGCAGCGCCATCCCGTACGGGCCGCCTTCTCCCGCCGTTTCCATGACCGAAACGGGTGATCCGACGGCGGCGCTCAGCATTCGCTGACCGACTCCCGGCGTTTTGAAAAAACCGCCGTGCCCGTAAAGCTTATCAATTTGAACGCTCTCGGTCTGCGTCAGGATATCGAGTCCGATTTTCAGCGTAGCCAGTGCGGACAAGAGATGCGTTCTCATAAAGTTCGCCAGCGTAAAGGAAGCGTTCGGCATTCTTGCAAAAAGCGGCCTGCCTTCGTCGAGATCGGTCACGCCCTCGCCGGAGAAGTAGTTGTAGGAGAGCAGCCCGCCGCAGTCCGTGTCGCCCTTCAAAGCAATCTGGAACAACTTTGTATACAGCTCACCCTTTTCGACGGGATGTCCCATCAGCGCGGAGTATTCACTGAACAGGTTCACCCATGCATTGATATCGCTCGTGCAGTTATTGCAATGCACCATCGCAACCGGCGCGCCCGCCGGGGTCGTCACCATATCGATCTCACGATGGACGCCGAGCTTTTGATCGGTCACGATCATCGCAAAGTCGCTGGTTCCCGCCGAGACATTGCCGGTGCGCATACGTACGGAGTTCGTCGCCGCCATGCCGGTACCGGCATCCCCCTCGCACGGGGCAACCGGGATGCCGGCCTGAAGCGTTCCCGTCGGATCAAGGAACCGCGCGCCGGACTCGGTCAGCGTTCCTGCGCCTTGTCCCGCAACTACGACCTTCGGTAAAATTGCGCGAAGCTTCCACGGCTGCTTTGCAATCGCGTCAAACTTCTGTACCATGGCCTCGTCATAGTCACAGGTATCGCTGTCAATTGGGAACATGCCGCTTGCTTCGCCGACGCCCATGACCTTTTCGCCTGTGAGCTGCCAATGGATATAGCCCGCAAGAGTGGTCAGATAAGCAATGTCCTTGACGTGCTCTTCGCCGTTCAGGATCGCCTGATACAGGTGTGCGATGCTCCATCGCTGCGGAATGTTGAAGCCGAACAGCCCGGTCAGCTTTTCGGCCGCTTCGCCGGTGATCGTATTGCGCCAGGTGCGGAACTCGGCAAGCTGTTTGCCGTCCCTGTCGAACGGCAGATATCCATGCATCATGGCGGAAACGCCAAGCGCACCCACGGTCGTGAGCTTCTCTCCGAACTTTTTCTGCACATCCGCCTGCAAATTTGCAAAGCATGTCCGAATGCCATGATGAACGGTCTCCATCGCGTACGTCCAAACGCCGTTCACCAACTGATTCTCCCACGTAAAGTCGCCCTGTGCAATCGGCACGTGATTGCGATCAATCAATACGGCCTTAATGCGCGTCGAGCCCAGCTCGATGCCGAGTGCGGTATTCGAAAAATCCATTGTTTTCTCACCTCTGTCCGCAATTGCGGAAATTTTCATTTTTTTATTATACCGTTGCAAACGTTGCCGTGTCAATAAAAACGTCCCAAGACGCTCCAAATCCCAGACGAAAAACGGCATCAACGCCGTATAATCCGCTTTGTGCCGCCTGCTGTTCTCAACTCTGACTTCCCCGGCACGCTGTCTCGTGAAAACGAAACAAGGCATGGAAGGTTTTCATTGACGAACCGCGAAAAATACGGTAAAATATCATTGGAATCAAACAACAGGAGGATTGTTGAATATGGTCAAAAAGTGGATCTGCACCGTTTGCGGTTATGTTCATGAGGGGGCTACCCCGCCGGAGAAGTGCCCGCAGTGCAAAGCACCGGCTTCCAAGTTTCAGGAGCAGGCCGGTGAAATGACTTGGGCGGCCGAGCACGTTGTCGGTGTCGCGCAGGGCGTTCCCGAGGATATTCTGGCGGATCTTCGCAGCAACTTCAACGGCGAGTGCTCCGAGGTCGGTATGTATCTGGCCATGAGCCGCGTTGCGTTCCGCGAGGGCTATCCGGAAATCGGTCTCTATTGGGAGAAGGCAGCTTGGGAAGAAGCTGAACATGCGGCCAAGTTTGCAGAGCTTCTCGGCGAAGTTGTGACCGATTCCACCAAGAAGAACCTCGAAATGCGCGTTGAAGCCGAAAACGGCGCAACTGCGGGCAAGACCGACCTCGCCAAGCGCGCAAAGGCGCTGAACCTCGACGCGATTCACGACACCGTCCACGAAATGGCCCGCGACGAGGCCAGACACGGCAAGGCGTTTGCGGGACTGCTCAAGAGATACTTCGGCTAAGCAAAACGCCCCAGGACGGTGAGTAAACCCGACCCAGCAAGGCTTTTGCGACGCATCAAAAATGAACTGATGTAAAAAACAAAACGGGATAATTGCCATCTTGCCGTGGTGATTGTCCCCTTTTGCAAATGAATCTGCGCAGAAAGGAATTTGGTTGAAATGAAAAGAGTTCTGATTGTACTTGTCTCCGTGCTGCTGCTGTCCGTCAGCATACCGGCGTATGCCGCCGGAAATCTTTCCGTCACGCAGGAGAACTTTTACGTTATCAGCGACTATTGGACATACGGATATGCCTTTGCAAAAGTTTCCAATGTGGGAGATAAAGCCATCAAGGTCAATTCCGGCGTGATAGAGATTTACGATGAGGCAGGCAATGCGCTCGCTTCCAACGATTATCTGCATTCGTATGCGGAGTGTTTGGAACCGGGTGAATATACCTATGTGAAAATGTACGGTGAAATTACGTCCGGAACGGCCGTCGATCACGCCTTGACCGTCACCGGCAAATCGGACAATACCCAGCGAACGCTGCGTCTGCCTGTTGAAACCGATCTGCAGCTGAATGTAACGGATGGCTGGTGGACATACAACTATATGTATGCGACCGTTACCAACAATACGGAGGAGCCGCTGTATAACATCACGGTTGTACTGGCTCTGCTCGATGCGGACGGAAACATTCTGGATATTGAGGAAGGCGGCCTGTTCTCAGATGTCGCGTTGGCACCCGGCAGCACTGCTATTATCCGGGAGGACATTCCCTCTTCGTTCATCAAGTACTTTGAGGAAAACGGACTTGTCCCCGCATCGGTCGACGCCATCGCATATGTCAATCTTGCTGTAGAATAAAATCCCTCGCTGCATCGGCTCTCGTCCGCTTGCGGCTGTCTATGATTGTCGCACGTCTGCGCCGTGAAAGCGATTCCCTGCGGCAAACATTCTGCATTGATCTGTTTGTGTCAGTCAATCGCCTCGTTTTTTTGCGGAGCGATCGTATCGCTCCGATTTTATTCGGCTAAGCGAAACTTCAAGTAAAACAGCGAATTATGAGAGGGGAAGGGTGAAGGAGGCACTTCGTCAGGAAGTGCCTCCTTCCCTTTAAAAGTAGGGTAATTGACCACGCGGGTCAGCAATGGTACAATGATAAAACAAATCGCGATTGATGGAGGCGGATAGGATGGATCGCACAAACTATGAA
>JAUMVL010000021.1 GCA_030530185.1 Clostridia bacterium
GTGATCGTCGTAGACGGACGGCAGGAGGATCGCAGCATGGGGTTGAACCTCGATAACTTTGCGGCGCTGTTTGAACAGGAGGGCTGCACCGAGGCGTATAACCTCGACGGCGGCGTTTCGGCGGCGATGGTGTTTATGGGAGAACAGCTCAACACGCATCTGAACACCGAGGACAAGAGCAAGCAGCGCAATCTGCCCGACGGCCTTTTGTGGGGCTATTCGGAACAGGTTCCGTCGCTTTCCGATCCGATCTACAACGATGGGATCCGTCGAAGCGGCGGCAAGCTGAACATTCGCTGATGGAACAAACGATCGGGAAGGAGCGAGTATACTCCTTCCCCATTTTTTAGGAAGATGGAAAAGCCTGTTTTTTGGAAAAAATACATTGGCGACCGTGCATTTTATCGGCGGCTGCTTTCCGTGATGCTGCCGGTGCTCGTGCAGAACGTCATTACGAACTTTGTCAGCCTGCTCGACAACATCATGGTCGGGCGGATCGGCACGGAATCCATGTCCGGCGTCGCAATCGTGAACCAGCTGCTGTTCGTATTCAATCTGTGCATCTTCGGCGGGCTGTCGGGCGCGGGCATCTTTACGGCGCAGTTCTTCGGTCGGGGCGACAGTGACGGCGTGCGTCATACAGTGCGGCTGAAATGCTACATTGCGCTGATTGCGACGGCGCTGTTCGGCACGGTATTTTTGCTGTTCGGCGAGCCGTTGATTGCGCTGTTTCTGCATGAGGGCGAGGTCGGGCTCGACTTGATGGCGACGCTGCACTACGGGCAGGAATACCTATGGGTTATGCTGCTGCAAATGCTGCCGTTTGCGATCATGCAGGTGTACGCTAGTACGCTGCGCGAATGCGGGGAAACGCTGCTTCCGATGAAGGCCGGCATCGCGGCGATCTTCATCAATCTCGGGCTCAACTATATTCTGATCTTCGGCAAGCTCGGACTTCCGGCGCTCGGCGTCGTCGGTGCGGCAATCGCTACCGTGATTGCGCGCTTGATCGAGTGCGCGATCGTCGTGCTATGGGCGCATCGGCATACCAAGCAGCATCCGTATATCACGGGTTTGTATCGCAGCCTGCGGGTTCCGGTTCCGCTTTTGAAGAAGGTGGCGATCAAGGGCATGCCGCTGCTGATCAACGAAGTGCTGTGGTCGTCCGGCATGACGACGCTGAACCAGTGCTATTCGCTCCGCGGCCTCGAGGTCGTTTCCGCAATCAATATTTCTTCCACGGTGTCCAATCTGTTTTTCTGCGCCTTCTTCGCAACCGGTTCGACGATCGCGATCCTGATCGGGCAGCTGCTCGGCGCGGGCGAACTGGACCGCGCAGTGGATGAGGACCGCAAGCTGCTTGCGTTTGCGGTCGCGCTCTCGGCGGTCGTCGGCGCGATCATGGCGCTCTGTGCGCCGCTGATTCCGGCGCTTTACAACACACAGGAACAGGTGCGGCAGCTTGCAACGCAGTTCCTGCTGGTCGTTGCTGCGCTGATGCCGTTTCATGCGTTCACAAACGGCAGCTATTTCACGCTGCGCTCCGGCGGCAAAACGCTGATCACGTTCCTGTTCGACAGCGCGTTCATCTGGGTGGTCAACGTGCCCGTCGCAATGGCGCTGACGCACTTGAGTACCCTTCCGATCCTTGCAATCTACGCCGCCGTGCAATGCCTGGAGCTGGTCAAGGTTGTCCTCGGAACGATTCTGTTGAAACGCCGGGCGTGGGTAAACAATCTCGTGGAGACGATTTGATCCGCGGCGAAGGATACGGCAAAACCCCTCTTGGATGTATAGGACTTGTAATTCTCATGTAATCCTTTTGTGGGGTGGCTTGCTTTTTTCGAAAAACATGGTAGAATTCCTACTCCGAAAAGAGGGTGTGCCTTTTTTCCCGGAAAGGATTACAAATGGTATTACGCAGTTTTACGAATCATATTCATTTACAGCCCATCGGACAGCGGATCGTCAAGACCTGTGTAGCGGTGACGCTGTGTCTGCTGTTTTATATGCTGCGGGGTTACCGAGGGGAGGATATGCCCGCAGAGGCGGCCATCACCGCCATCATCTGCATGCACACGAACATTCAGGGTACCAAGGAGAACGCCCTGTCGCGATTCTTCGGGACGCTGATCGGTGCGTTTTGGGGATTCCTGTTCCTGGTGATCGTGCCGATGTTTCCCGCACTTTCCACGAGGCTTTGGGCGCTGTTTGTGCTGATGGGCCTCGGCACGCTGCTCGCGCTGCACAGTGCGGTGCTGATCAAGAAGCCGGATGTGGCGGGACTGGCCGCCATCGTGTTTATCTGTGTCGTTGTGAATTACCCCGACATCGAGAGCCCGATGGATCAGGCGTTCCATCGCATCTTAGACGTATTGGTCGGAACGACGATTGCCATCGCTGTCAACGCGGTCCGTTTGCCGAGAAAGAAACTGAAAAACCGTGTGTTCTTCATCCGCTTAAAGGATCTCAGGCCGAATCAGTTCATGGAGATTCCCACCACGGTTCTGTATCGTCTGCAATATTTGTTGCAGGACGGAGCGAAAATTTCCCTGATGTCCGAACATGCGCCCGCGTTTTATGCGACACAGCTCGGAAGCCTGCCGTTCTCCGTACCGATGATCGTGATGGACGGCGCCGCGATCTATGATATCAACGAAAACGCGTACCGGTGGATTCAGTCGATTGACTCGAACTCCTCCCGTTGGCTGATGAAACGGTTGGAAAGCATGGATCTCAGTTTCTTTATCTATACGATCCATCGGGACAGGAACTGCATTTTTCATCACGGTACGCTGACCGAAGCGGAAAACATCGTGTATCAACATGTGAAAAAATCGCCTTATCGATACTACCTCGACGACGATCATTTCACAATGGCGGATGTTGTGTACCTGAAGCTCGTAGGGAAGCGGAAGGATCTGGAGAAGATCAGGAATCAGCTGCAGCCCACGTTCGAAAAGATGAAGCTTCGTGCGGTGATCCGGGAGCAGGCCGGACTGGAAAACGGCAGCAGTCTGTACTTTTACTCCGCTTATGCGACGATGGAGCAGGCACAGAAGCAGCTGATGCACCTGCTTCGGCAAACGGAACCCGACCTTGAACCGCATGAGATCTTTTCGGAAAGCGGCTTCCGCTCCGAATACGATGCGATTCGGCTGATGCGTCGGCTGATCCGGGCATACGAGCCGTTTTGGCCGCTTTACCGGAAAAACAAAAGAAGCGACAAGGCCGACGCCTCCGCATCAATCACCTCAGAATAACAAAAAACCGTAAAAAATAGACCTCCCGTGTCGAAAAACACGAGAGGTCTTTGTCTGCTTGCTTATTTATTCTCGAGGTACGTATTCAGCGCATCCACGAGCTCGTCCGCGTCGATACCGTGCACGGCACAGGCCTGCTCCAAATTCTCGCTGTGCGCCATGATGCAGCCGAGACAGTGCATGCCGCTCGCCATCAGGATGCCCGCAAGGTCGGGATCGACCGCAAGAATGCTCTGGATCGTCATATCTTTCGTAATCATGTTCGTTTTCTCCTTTGTTGTTCTCGTTGTCAGTATAGCGCGGGTCGAATCGTTTTGCAACCCGTTTTTCGGAAGTTCACGCTTTTGTCAAAATCCAACCGGTTTACTCGGGTTTTGACTGGATCAGCAGACGGTAGCCAAACGGATCGGTGGGGATTCGGATCGACAGACCCGCGGTGAGCACGTCGCCGTTTTCGGCGGTATAGGCGCCGGCAAGCGGAACCGGCACGTCGCCGTCGGCGCCCTCGAACAACAGGGCGGGGAACAGCACCGCGTTCTGCCGGGTATTGCTGCGGTTGACGACGAGCACAACGACCTCGTTTTCGTCGTAGCGCACGACGGCAAACAGGTCCTTGCCGACAGCGCCCATCCGAAGATGTCCGCGCTGCAGCGCGGTATGCGTTTTGCGCAGGTTGGTCAGACGCGACACACTTGCGATCAGCTCGGTGTCGGCATGGTCCCATGGATAGGTTTTGCGGTTGAACGGATCGCGTGAGCCCGTTTGACCGGCTTCGTCACCGTAATACAGGCACGGAACGCCCGGCAGCATGACGGCCAGCGCAACGGCCGAGACGTAGCAGACCTTGGCGCGGGCGATCGCATCCGCGTCGGGCCGGAACGACAGCTGCTGTTCGCGCGGGGTCGATTCGGAGTCCGGCGCGCCCGCAAACGCGGAGATCGCGCGGCCGATATCGTGCGAGCCCAAAAGGTTTAAGCACGCCTCATAGAACGGCTTTGGATAGTTTTCCCGGATGCGCTGCAAAATCTCCGCCATCTCGTATGCGTCGTATTCGCCGCGGAAGAAACCGCGTACCGCACGCAAAAACGGATAATTCATCGCGGAGTCGAGTTCATCGCCGTTGCAGTAGCCGCGTCGGCCTTCGGGCCCGAGCTTGGTCGAGCAATCCTCCCAGACCTCGCCGAGCAGAACGCTGTCCGGCTGCTGATACTTGACCGCGCGCCGCACGCCGCGAATGAACTCATCGGGCAGCTCGTCGGCAACGTCCAGCCGCCAGCCGCTCGCGCCGCGCCGCAGCCAGGTGCGAAGCACGCCGTTTTCGCCCTGAATGAACTCCTGATAGCTCGGCGTCAGCTCCTCGACGTTCGGAAGCGTTTTGAAGTTCCACCAGCATTCGTAATCGTCCGGGTAGCGGCGGAAGCGGTACCAGCTGCGATACGGCGAATCGGGATTGCTGCACGCGCCGTTTCCGTAGCGGGAAGCGCGGTCGAAGTAGATGCTGTCGTCACCGGTATGCGAAAAGACGCCGTCGAGGATCAGGTGGATGCCGTAACCCTTTGCGTCCGATGCGAGCCGCAGAAAATCGAGATTCGTTCCGAGCAGCGGATCGATGTTTAAGTAATCGGCCGTATTGTAGCGGTGGTTGCTGTGCGCCGCAAAGATCGGGTTGAGGTAGATACAGGTCACGCCGAGCGATGCAAGGTAGGGCAGCTTTTGCCGGATCCCTTCCAGATCGCCGCCGAAGTAGTCGTCCGGCTGGTACGTGTCCGCGCCGCCATGCGGAAGATACAGCGGGTCCTCGTTCCAATCTTCGTGTACCGTGATGCTGCGGCCCGTTTTGCGATACGCCTCGGCGCGTGCGCAAAAAGCCGCATGGTCGGAGCAATAGAAACGATCGGGGAAGATCTGATACGCCACGCCGTTGCGAAACCACGCGGGCGTTTCAAACGCGCCGTCGTACAGCGTTACACCGTACAGCTCGGGCGTATCGGAAAAATGTCCCTCGCCCGACGTTCCGCCGTAGAAAAACGTGCGCCCGTCGCGAAACCAGCAGAAACAGTAGCCCGCCCGCTGCGGAAGGTACGGTACCGTCAGCGTCACGGTGGCTCTGCCGCTGTCAAGCTGCATCGGCAAAACGCGCGTGCCGCCCGAATCGGACCAGTAAAGATGCGGCTGTTCGCATCCGTCGGGAACAAAATCGCACGACAGCGTTAAGGCGGTTCCGCACGGCAGCGCGCCCTGCGGACTGCGGTCGTGTATGTTTCTGGAATGATGATAGACTCTCATAAGCGCTATTATACACAAGAAAAGCACATTTGTCGAGGACCTTCCTGATTTTGTCGGGAAGAATCCTTTGACGCGCGTGGGATAGTGTGATATACTGCGATTGATGGAACCCTCTGCGAAAAAACAATTCATTTGGAACATCCTGTATGCGGCGTGCATTGCGGCGATCATTTATCTGACGTTCCGGTACTGCATTCCGCTGCTTGCGCCGTTTTTGGTGGCGTTTGTCATTACGGCCCTGATTTCGCCTCTGGTCAATCTGCTGCATGACAAGCTGCACATCGCCAAGAAGTTCAGCGCAGTCCTCCTCGTCACGATCACCTATCTGATTCTGGCGGGGCTATTGGTGCTGATCGGAAACGGCGTCTATCGCTGGGCAATGAATGCCGACGGCTGGTTTCAGACCGTGTTCGTCCCGGGCCTGTTCCAAATCACGACGAACCTTTCCGCCTGGCTCGACGAGGTCCATTCCGAGCTCGTTCCGTTCCTTGCCACGGCGCGCGACAGTTTAATCACGACGATCGGCTCCAAGGTCTCGACGATTTCCGCCGACCTGCTTTCCCGCGCGGCGACGGGGCTTCCGGGCTTTGCGGTGCGCGTGATCTTTGCGATCGTTGCGACGTATTTCATGGCGATCGACACCGACCGCATCAAGCATTTTATTGCGACGCGCCAGACGGAGGACCTGTATAAGACGCTCTCGGCGGCGTACCTCAGCCTGAAATCCACGCTCGGAAAATACATTCGTGCCTATTCGCTGATCTTTTTGATCACGTTTGCCGAGCTGACCGTGGGCTTCCTTTGCGCCGGCATCGGAAATTTCGTGCTGATCGCGCTCATGGTCGCGGTCTTCGACATTCTGCCGATCCTCGGCAGCTCGATGGTTTTGCTGCCGTGGTCGATCATCCTGCTTTTGACCGGCGACTATACACGCGGCGCGATCATGTTTGCGATCTACGCGGTCGTGGTGGTTGTGCGTCAGTTTATCGAGCCGAAGATCGTCGGCGAACACGTCGGCCTGCATCCGCTGATTACGCTGATTGCGATGTACGTCGGCGGAAAGCTGTTCGGCGGCGTGGGCCTTTTGGGATTCCCGATCTGCTGCGCGGTGCTGGTGCAGCTGCAAAACGCGGGCTTTTTGAACCTTTTGCCGCAGCGCCGGGAACCGACCGTTGTTCCCGCTTCGGAGCAGAGCGCAAAAAAGAAAAAAATCTTGCAAAAATAAATCGAAAAATCAGAGTTTGGACACACTTTTGACGCAATTTGGACGAATCTCTCTGATATACTGTTGGTAATCAATGGAGTGGAGGGGGATA
Organism: Clostridia bacterium; assembly: GCA_030530185.1. GTDB lineage: Bacteria > Bacillota > Clostridia > Christensenellales > CAG-138 > UBA3792. Next base: position 6,866 of record JAUMVL010000021.1, read on the forward strand.
CCCATGATCAGAATCCTCATCGTAGATGATGAACAACCGATTGCGAATCTGATTCGCATGAATCTGGTGCGGCAGGGTTATGCCTGCACCTGTGCTTACGATGGGCAGGAGGCGGCGGATCTGCTGGAAAAGAATCCGTTCGATCTTGTTCTGCTCGATATTATGCTGCCCAAATACAACGGCTACGATCTGTTGGCATTCATTCGGCCGATGAACATTCCGGTCATTTTTCTGACGGCAAAGAGCGACGTCGGCGACCGCGTGAAGGGATTGAAGCTCGGCGCGGAGGATTACATCGTCAAGCCCTTTGAGATCATCGAGCTGATCGCCCGGATCGAGGTCGTGCTCCGCCGCTACAACAAGAGCACCACCTATCTTTCCATTCTCGATATCGTGATCGACTTCGAGGGCCGTTCCGTGATTCAGAATGGCAACAAGATCGAATTGACCCGCAAGGAGTTCGATCTCCTTGTCGTACTCTGCCAGAATCCGAATACCGCGCTGTTTCGCGAGCAGCTGTTTGAACGCATTTGGGAAACGGACTATATGGGCGAAACGCGTACGCTCGACAGCCACATTCAGCGCCTGCGCCGCAAGCTCGGCTGGCAGAATTACATCAAGACCGTCCACAAGGTCGGCTATCGGCTTGAGGTGCCGCAGGAAGAATTAGAGAAATAAGCTTCGATGAAATTTGCACTCAAAATCTGTCTCTGCACCGTTCTGATCGTTGCGCTGCTGTTCGGCATCGCCGGTCAGATTTTGGTTGCGCAGAGCTTTGACGCTGCACTCCGGTTCCGCGTCCGCATGGCGGAGGCGGAATTTTCGGCGTTGGGCTCGGCGATGGAGGCGGAGATCTACGGCATCCGGCTGTATTACAGCACGGTGTCGCAGGAGATGTATCAGGAGCTTCTGACGCGCGCGAGCCGCAGCCAGGATACGCCGGCGCCGTGCGCGCTTTACACCACCGAACGGGAGCTGATCGCATCGTCGGGCGGGACGTTCGATGAAACGCTCGGCTTTTCGGAACTGCGGCAGCGGCGTTTTGCCTATATGCTCGAGCGCAGCGGCAAGTCGACGACGCTGTTCACGGCGGGCGGGATCGAGATCGGCGGCAACAACTACTTCCTTGCCGTGCGGTATTCCGCGGACGACCTGATGGCGCTTCGCAGAGAGCAGATTCGCTCGATCGTGCTGCTGCATACGATCACGGTTGCGGTGTGCACCGCGGTCATGCTGCTCGTGGCATTCTTTGTGTCCAAGCCCCTCGTGCGGCTGAAACGCTTTACCGGCATTATCGGCGGCGGCAACTATTCGCGCAGGGCCAAGGTCACTACGCTCGACGAGATCGGAGACTTAACCGTCGCGTTCAACGAAATGACCGGCGCGATTGAGCAGAAGGTCGTTGCGCTCGAGGACAACGCCAAACAGCAAAAGGACTTTGTCGCAAGCTTTTCACACGAATTGAAAACGCCGATGACCTCGATCATCGGGTATGCGGACATGCTCCGCAGCCAGGAGCTCGACGAGGAGGACGCCTTCATGGCGGCCAACTTCATATACAGCGAGGGCAAGCGGCTCGAAGCACTGTCGCTGAAGCTGATGGATCTCGTCGTGCTCGATAAGGACGATTTCAAGCTGATGCGCGGCTACTCCCGCAAAGCGCTCGGCCACGTCATAGCGGTCGTGACGCCGATGCTGGAGCATGCGGAGCTGACGTTCCTTTACGACATCGAACAGCAGATCATTCTGTATGAACGGGATCTTCTTTTAACGCTGGTCACGAACATTTTGGACAATGCGCGAAAGGCCTCCAGCCCGGGCAAACGGATCTGGCTTGCCGGCCGCAAGGTGAACGGCAGATACCGCATCACGGTACGCGATGAGGGCATCGGTATTCCGAAGGAGGAGCTGTCCCGCATCACCGAGGCGTTCTACATGGTCGATAAATCGCGTTCGCGCGCACAGCACGGCGCGGGACTCGGTCTTGCGATCGCGAACCGCATCGCGGGACTGCACGGGAGCAGCCTGCACTTTGAAAGCGAGCAGGGCAAGGGAACCACGGTCTGGTTCGACGTTCCGCTGTCCGGCGCGAAGGAAAGGGGGAACGACGATGAAGCGGCTGATGAATAAGCTTGCGGGATCTTTCAAGCTTCTTTGGACGCGGCTCAGAAAAATCGTCCGCATCCTCTATAAGCGCGCCCGGGCCCGGATCGATACCGATCGCAGCAGCCGCTCGCGGTTTGCATATTTGGGCCTGTCATTCGGAACGGTTGTCGTGGCGTTTTTGCTCGTCTTGCTGAATATGGGCGTGTTCTCGATCGCGGAACGCACGCTCTATGACAAGGAGCGGTATGAGAACGTGGAGATCCTGAGCGCGGAAGGCATTGCCGATCCTTTATCGCGCGCGATGCGCGTGGAGATCTACCGCACCTGCACCGTGGAGGGCGAAAAGCGCGCCACGCTGCCCGACGAGCGGAGCCGTGACGACGCGATTGAACAGGTGTATGCACTGTGGGAGCAGACGCTTCGCCTTTATGCCGACGAAAAAGGAACGCTCAAAACGGGCGAGAGCGTGGATCGCGTCTTGCGCGGCAGCAAATACACGGCGCATCTCAGCGATTTCTACAACGAGGAGACCGGCGCCAAGATCGCGATCTGGGGCGCACAGGCGTATTACAACGCCTCCGGCGGACGGGTCTATTGCCTGTCGGCCGAGCTCGATTCGCGGACAACGGACGTGTATTCGATCACGGTTTCCCTGTATGAAAATATCACGGAAAATCCGAGCCTCGACGACTTCACACCGATGCTGACTGCGTTGAAGGAATCCACCTCGATCGCGAATACCGCAATCGTCACACAAACCGGCAGCGGCACCGAAACGGTGCTGACGCTGTCCGACGGCAGCAAGCTGTATCGCACAACGCAGACCGGGCTGCAGACGTACCTGACATTGGGATAAATGCAGGCAGACCCGGGCAGAGCGCTTCGAAAATGACAAATCGAAAAACGCCCGGGATCATGCGGCACGGACAAAGCGAACGCAAAAGATATCAAAAAGGGCTGTTAAAAAAGTCTTGTGTGTCATCCTGAGGAGCGAAGCGACGAAGGATCTCAGAACGAAAAAGTCTTGTCAACAGGCACTTTTTCAAACAACGATTCGGAGATTCTTTACATTTCGCTTCGCGCCGGATTCAGAATCACAGGCTTTTTTAACAGCCCCTTTTCTTCTTGAAAACAGGATAGGACTTCAGAAGCGGTATCGCTCGGGCGCGGAGCCGTCGGACGGGACGAAGAACGGCTGGTCCTCGGTCGTGCGGTTGTTGCGGTTCGGCGGGAAGTCCTTGCCTCTGCGGCGTTCGGTTTCGCTCGGTCGGTCAGGCTTCTTTTCGGGTTTGGGATCGTACATGAGATTGCCTCCGTTGGTTTACTATTTCGGATGGAAATGATTCCGTCCGTCAAAATCAGTTTGTGTAAAATGTCGGTGCATATTCCGGAAAATGTTGGAATCGCATCTTGTACAAAAAAACGCCATGCGTTATAATATAAAAGTTAAATTGGGAGTTTGGGCAGTATGCCCGCGGAAAGGAAACCGAATGGAAGAGAGAAGCAAGAATTTCATCGAAGAAGCGATTGAGGAGGATCTGAGGACCAAGGAGCCGCGCGTGAAAACGCGTTTTCCGCCGGAACCGAACGGATATTTGCACATCGGTCACGCAAAGGCGCTGACCGTCGATTTCGGTATGGCGGAGCAGTACGGCGGCACCTGCAACCTGCGCTTCGACGACACGAATCCGACCAAGGAGGACGTGGAGTATGTCGAGGCAATCAAAGAGGATATCCGCTGGCTCGGCTTCGAATGGGATCAGCTTCTGTTCGGCTCGTCCTATTTCGACAAGTGCTATGAGCTCGCGGTCAAGCTGATCAAAAAGGGCATGGCGTACGTCGACGACCTTTCCAAGGACGAAATGCGCGAATACCGCGGCACGCTGACCGAGCCGGGCAAGAACAGCCCGTACCGCGACCGCAGCGTCGAGGAGAACCTCGACCTGTTCGAGCGCATGAAAAACGGCGAATTCCCAGACGGCGCCAAGACGCTGCGTGCCAAGATCGATATGGCGTCCCCGAATATCAACATGCGCGACCCCGCCATGTACCGCATCAAGCACGTTTCTCACCATCAGACCGGGGACAAATGGTGCATCTATCCGATGTACGACTTTGCGCACCCGATTCAGGACGCGATCGAGGGCGTGACGCACTCGCTGTGCTCGCTCGAATACGAAGCACACCGGCCGCTGTATGACTGGGTGGTCAATGCGTGTGAGTTTGAACATAAGCCGCGCCAGATCGAGTTTGCGCGTCTGAACCTGACCAATACGATCATGTCGAAGCGGTATTTAAGACGGCTCGTCGAGGAGCATTTCGTCTCCGGCTGGGACGATCCGAGAATGCCGACGCTGTGCGCGATGCGCCGCAGAGGCTACCCGGCCGCCGCGATCCGCGACTTTTTGGCCCGCATCGGCGTCGCCAAGGCGGATTCGATCGTGGACTTTGCAATGCTCGAGCATTGCGTGCGCGACAATCTGAACGCGACCGCGCCGCGCTACATGGCGGTCATCGAGCCGCTGAAGCTTGTCATCGACAACTGGGAAGACGGCAAGGTCGAGCCGGTCACGCTCGAGAACATGCCGAACGATGAAACGTTCGGGACGCGCACGCTTTTCTTCGGCAAGGAGCTGTATATCGAAAAGAGCGATTTCATGGCCGAGCCGGTCAAAAAGTTCTTCCGCCTCAAGCCCGACGGCGAAGTGCGCTTAAAGGGCGCGTACATCGTGAAGTGCGTTTCGTGGGAGACGGACGAGAACGGTGAGGTCACCTGCGTGCACTGCACCTACGATCCCGAAACGAAGAGCGGCGAATGCGAGCGCAAGGTCAAGGGCACGCTGCATTGGCTGAACGCCGCAGATGCGGTCAAGGCCGAATTCCGGCATTACGACGTGCTGATGCGCGACGCCGCCGAGGGGGAAGAGGTCGAGGACTTCACCGAGCTTCTGAACCCGAACTCGCTGGAGATCAAAGAAGGCTTTGTGGAACCCGGGCTTGCCGACGCAAAGCCGGGCGACAAATTCCAGTTCATTCGCATGGGCTATTACTGCGCCGATCCGGACGGAACGAAGGAGCATCCGGTGTTCAACCGCGTTGTGGGCCTCAAGGATTCGTTCAAGATCGGATAAGTTTACAAAGAAACAGCGAATACAAGACAAGGAGATACCATGGTCAGAACCAGATTTGCCCCGAGCCCGACGGGATATATGCATTTGGGCAACCTTCGGAGCGCACTGTATACGTTTTTGTATGCCCGCGCGAACAACGGAAAATTCATCCTCCGCATCGAGGATACCGACCGCGGCCGCTACGTGGAGGGCGCGGTGGACGTGATCTACCGCACGTTGAAGAGCATCGGCATGAACTGGGACGAGGGTCCCGACATCGGCGGCGACTTCGGCCCGTATGTGCAGAGCGAGCGCAAGGATCTGTATTTGCCGTACGCCAAGGAATTGATCAAGAAGAAAAAGGCGTACTACTGCTTCTGCACCGAGGAGGAACTGACCGAGCGGCGCGATGCGGCGGCGGCGCGCGGCGAAACATTCAAGTATGACAAGCACTGTTTGCATCTTTCGGACGAAGAGGTGCAAAGGCGGCTCGATGCGGGCATGCCGTATGTGATCCGGCAAAACGTGCCGGAGCATGGCGAAGCGTCGTTTGACGATGCGATTTACGGACACATCGCGGTCGATTGCTCGGACCTCGACGATATGATTCTGATCAAGGCCGACGGCATGCCGACTTACAACTTCGCGAATGTCATCGACGACCATACGATGGGCATCACGCACGTCATGCGCGGCAACGAGTACCTGTCGAGCACGCCGAAGTACAACCTTCTGTACGACGCGTTCGGCTGGGAAAAACCGACTTACATCCACATGACCCCGATCATGCGCGATGCCACGCACAAGCTCAGCAAGCGCGACGGCGACGCGTACTTTGAGGATTATCTCGGCAAGGGCTATCTCAAGGAGGCGATCGTCAACTATGTGGCGCTGCTTGGCTGGAACCCCGGCGACGAGCGCGAGTTCTTTACGATGGACGAGCTGATCCAGGCGTTTTCGATCGAGGGCATGAGCAAGTCCCCGGCGATCTTCGACGTCAACAAGCTGACCTGGATGAACGCGGAGTATATCAGAAGGCTCAGCCCCGAGCAGTTCACCGAATATGCGCTGCCGTACTATGAAAAGGCGGGTATTTCCACGGCGCACACCGATGTGCTCGCCCGGATTTTGCAGCCGAGAACCGAGATCTTTTCCCAGATCCCCGATATGGTCGATTTCCTGGCGGCTTTGCCGGACTATGACGTGGAACTGTTTACCAACAAAAAGTCCAAGACCAACCCCGAGGTTGCGAAAAACGTACTCGATATGGCGATCGAAGCGCTGGAAAAGCTCCCGGCATGGGAGGAGCAGGCGATCCATGATACGCTCTTGGGCCTTGCCGAACAAAACGGCATGAAGAACGGCACGATGCTCTGGCCGGTGCGCATTGCGCTTGCGGGCAAGCAGGTCACCCCGGGCGGCGCGATTGAGATCGCGGTTCTGCTCGGACGGGACGAATCGTTGCGGCGGCTGAACCTCGGACGGGAAAAGCTCAACGCATAAGGGGAGAGAATTATGAAACTTGGCGTTATCGGTCTGCCGAATGTCGGCAAAAGCACGTTGTTCAATGCGATCACGCAGGCGGGCGCGCAGGCGGCGAACTATCCGTTCTGCACGATCGAGCCGAATGTCGGCGTCGTCTCCGTACCGGATGCGCGGCTTGACCGGCTTTCCGACATGTACCATCCCGAAAAGTACACGCCCGCGACAATCGAGTTCGTCGATATCGCGGGACTCGTCCGCGGCGCGTCGAAGGGCGAGGGCCTCGGAAACAAATTCCTCTCGCATATCCGCGAGGTCGATGCGGTCGTGCATGTCGTGCGCTGCTTCGACGACGACAACGTTGTTCATGTGGACGGCAGCGTGAATCCCGTGCGCGATGCGGAAACGATCAACCTCGAGCTGATCTTTGCCGATATGGAAACCGTCGAAAAGCGCATCGATCGCGCACAGCGGCTCGTCAAGGGCGATAAATCACTGCTTGCGGAAATCGAGCTTTTGAAGCGCATCTATGCACATTTGGAGAGCGGTCAGCCGGTTCGCACCTTCGAGGCGGACAAGGACGAAGCCGAGACGATCAAAACCCTGTTTTTACTGACGTCGAAGCCGGTTATCTATGTAGCGAACATTGCGGAGGACGACCTCGGCGCAGAGCCGAACGATTACGTGAAGGCACTGTACGACGTCGCGGCAAAGGAGGGCGCGAAGGCGCTGACGATCTCGGCCAAGGTTGAGGAGGAGATCTCCGAGCTCGATCCGGATGAAAAGAAGGCGTTTTTGGAGGAGATGGGCATCGGGCAGAGCGGCCTCGATCAGCTTGTGCAGGCGTGCTACTCCCTGCTCGGACTCATCAGCTTTTTGACCGCAGGCCCAAAGGAGGTGCGCGCGTGGACGATCAGTAAGGGCACCAAGGCGCCGCAGGCGGCGGGCAAGA
>JAUMVL010000022.1:0-6219 GCA_030530185.1 Clostridia bacterium
TGAGGTGTTCCATGCAAGGCTATGCCACCTCATCACCGCTTCGCGGAGCTTCTCCTCAAGGAGAAGCCTTAGAATACGCGCTTTTTGCGATGCTTGTTCATGGTCTTATAACGCGTTCAATTACCGTCGTCCAGTCCGGTGCGGAGTTGCGACAATGGTTCATGCTTATAGGACATGCTATGATTAATAAGAGGCAATGGCGGGACACGCAAGGCTGATATGAAAAGCAGGGGATGAACCTCTGCTTTCTTACACACTCTATTTCTTAATAATCCGTAAAATACATTTCTGTAATAGTAAAATAGCCATCTTCGTATTGCGCCTTAAAAATACCATGCTGAGAAGAATCAACCCTACCACCATAACTATTCGTGGCAGAATAGTATAGTGTAAACAAACCATACGCTTCATTGGGTTCAGTTTCACTCCAAGATGCCAAAACAAAGTGCTTATGATCTGGATTATCTTGATAAGAGCTAGAATTAATCAAAGAACTTTTAAGTTTCTTAACTGCTTCATCCAGCACCTTAGTTTCAAGAGAATCCAGTAAAAGTTGCTTTTCTGCTTCTTCGATTGCTTCATCAGAAGGAAGTGAAGACCTGTTGACGACACGCTCTTTTTCAATAGTCGTCAAAGAATCAAAATAGTCTTTAGCTTTTTTTGCGGCGTTAACATCTTTTTGCGTAGGAACATTAATGAATAAGAATTCATCATATGCGCCGTATTGTATTTCCCCAATCAGTTTTTGGCAAATTTTCACCTTACAGTTACTGATATAGTCAATACTGTCTTTATAGTCTGCTATTTCTTCAAACAAGCTCAATGCTTTCTCATATTCTTCTATTTTCTTTGCGTCATAAAATGCTCCTACTGTCATAGTAGAGGATTGAGATTGCGTTGATGCTTCTTCACTAGGAGCGTATAAAATGATAGCACGCTGATACTTACATTCCGTTACCATGGCCTCACTATCTTTATAATCTCCTAATTCGATAAAAGCAGCTTCTGCTTCAGCATATTGTTCTTGGTCAAATAATTGTTGCGCTTTTTTATAGTCCTCACCGGAACAACCAAATTGCAAAACGAGCAGAATAGTTAGAATGATTAGTATTATGTTCTTTTTCATTATGCTTCATCCTCCTTCCTAAACGGATTTGGGAAATCCTTTGGAATATGATAGGCACTTCCTTTTTTATCTTGTGTTATTCTTTTATTATCTTGATTGCCAAGTTCACCTTTTTTGCTCATCTTTCGTACATATTCGTAACAAAAATCTCTAACTTGTTTTTGCGAAACACCCCATAATTCGGACGCTTCTCTAGTACCCATGTCTGCCATTTCAAGACCTCCTAAATAAAAAAGTGTGCAGCCCCAAACGAAGCTACACACCGAAAAACGCATAACTCCGCTTGTCGCTACACAAACTTCTGACTTTCTCCACACACAATGGATGCCAAAATGGAGACTGCGTTTTTGCCATAGGCAAAAAACGCACCCAAAATGCGCGAAGAAACTATGAAGTTCGTGTAGCAAATATATAATACCATAAAACGACGGAATTATCAATAAGAAGATTGCATTTCCATTTGAAGAAAATTTCCCGACGCAAAAAGCCGCCCGGAAATCCGGACGGCTTTTGATGCAATTTTGCGTCTGCTTCTTACAGCTCGGCGAAGTACTTGATGGTGCGGACCATCTGAGAGGTGTAGGAGTTCTCGTTGTCGTACCAGGACACGACCTGAACCTGATAGGTGTCCTCGTCGATCTTGGTGACCATGGTCTGGTTCGCATCGAACAGGGAGCCGTAGGTCATGCCGATGATGTCGCTGGAGACGAGCTTCTCGGTGGTGTAGCCGAAGGACTCGGAGGACTGGGCCTTCATCGCGGCGTTGATCGCTTCCTTGGTGACGTCCTTGCCCTTCACGACCGCAACGAGGATCGTGGTGGAGCCGGTGACGACCGGGACGCGCTGTGCGGAGCCGATCAGCTTGCCGTTCAGTTCCGGGATGACGAGGCCGATTGCCTTCGCTGCGCCGGTGCTGTTGGGAACGATGTTGGCAGCGCCTGCACGGGCACGCTGCAGGTCACCCTTGCGATGCGGGCCGTCGAGGATCATCTGATCGCCGGTGTACGCATGGACGGTGGTCATGATACCGGAAACGATCGGGAACGTGTCGTTCAGAGCCTTGGTCATCGGCGCGAGGCAGTTGGTGGTGCAGCTTGCTGCGGAGATGATCTTGTCCTCTTTGGTCAGGATCTGGTTGTTGACATTGTAAACGATGGTCGGCAGATCGTTGCCCGCGGGAGCGGAGATGACGACCTTCTTGGCGCCTGCATCGATGTGTGCCTGGGCCTTGGCCTTGCTGGTGTAGAAACCGGTGCACTCGAGCACGACGTCAACACCGAGCTCGCCCCAGGGCAGATTCTGGGCCTTGGGCTCTGCATAGATGGTGATCTCTTTGCCGTCGACGGTGATGGAGCCGGGGACCTTCACGGTCTTGCCGTCTTCTTCAAAGACGGGCTCCTTGGACGCAACGGTGTGCTTGTTCTCGCCGATAACGCCGCAATAACCCTTCTGTGCGGTATCATACTTGAGCAGATGAGCGAGCATCGCGGGGCTGGTGAGGTCGTTGATGGCAACGATTTCATAGCCTTCTGCGCCGAACATCTGGCGGAAAGCCAAGCGACCGATACGACCGAAACCGTTAATAGCAACTTTTACAGACATGGCAAAATGCCTCCTTCATATTTAGTCAATTTATGTTACAATGAATTGCACCAAAAAGCAAGTATTTTCTGTGCAAAAAACTGTGAAAATGTTGTGTTTGGAAGCAAAAAGCATGCGCGGGGCGGCTTGCTTTTTGCATGCTCTGTATGCCTTATTCCGAGAACTTCTCACGGTTGATCCAGAGTCCCAATGCGGGATTCGGAATAAAGAAGATCTCCTCGCCGTCGGGCAGGGTGTTGTAGCCGTAGTGCAGCGTTTCGGGGTTGTAGCGCTTGACGGTCTCGTCATAGTCCGCCCAAATGAAGTTCGCGTTTTCGATGTCCGCTTTGGGCATGTGCGGGCGCACCGCATAGGTGATGCGGAACCGCCCGTCGGACGAGCCATGGATCAGGTGCGCCGCGGCGCCCATGTTCTCCTTGAGATCGTCGTTCTCGTTGAACAGCTCGAGCACCTTCAGCCTGCCGCAGTAGCCGTACTTGCGGATCAGCTTGTCGATCTGGGCATCCTCGCCGAAATGCGTAATGCCCGGGGCCAGGATGATCAGGTCGCCGTCGTCGGCCACCGCCATGCGCGTGCGGTAGACCGCCTTGTTGCCGAGCCAGGTGGACTGGAACTCCTTGGGATCGAGGTACACGACGCACTTTTTGATGCCGTGGTCGACAAAGTCGATATTCTTCTCCTGTGCCAAAGCGACGGCCTCTTCGAGGACCTTTCGCGTATCGCCGATGAACAGGCCGTGCGTATGGATCACGCCGCCCGGGGCGGTCGTAACCGTGAGCGCAAACACGATCGGGCGGTCGGAAAGGAATGTCTTTAACGCATAGTCGAACAGCTTGCGCACGGGCGTAAAGTCGCGGCCCATCATGCGCTCCATGCCGTACACCGCGCCGACCATGTGCGACTTGTTGATCATGTCGCTGCCGCCGACGCCGACGAACAGGTTCTTTGCGTGGTTCGCCATGCCGATGACCTCATGCGGGACAACCTGTCCGATCGACAGGATCAGATCGTAGCTTTCGTCCATGACGCGGCGGTTGACCTCGACGCTGACCGGATCCTTCCAAAGCCCGTCGGTGATCTCACTGAGGTACGCGCCGGAGACCTCGCCGAGCCGCACGACCTCGGTGCGCCAGTTGTGCTCCAAAAACCGCTCGAACGGGATGTCGCCGAACATGTCTTCCGCTTCCTCGCGCGTGACGGGGCGGTGCGAGCCGAGTGCAGGCATGACGTCCACCCAGGCGCCCATATCGGTCAGCAGATGGTAGTAGGTGTTGGCAATGAAGCCCGCGTTGGAATGGTAGCGGGTATAGTCGGGCGGGAGCAGCAGGACCTTTTTCGGGCTGCGTCCCTCCAGAGAACGGCAAAGAGCCGCGCGGATTTCGTCGCGGCTCAGTCCGTTATCGTTTGTTGCACGATAAAACAGTTCCATTTTTGATCCTCTTACGCGGTGTAGGTCGACGCTGCGGTATCGCCGCCGTGGCCGGTCCAGTTCGTGTGGAAGAACTCGCCGCGCGGGCTGTCGAGACGCTCATAGGTGTGCGCGCCGAAGTAATCGCGCTGGGCCTGCAGCAGGTTCGCCGGAAGCTTCTCGGTCGTATAGCCGTCGAAGTAGGCCAGAGCCGAGGAGAATGCGGGCATCGGGATGCCGTGACGGACGGCTTCCGCCACAACGTTGCGCCATGCGGGAACGAGGCCTTTGATCGCATCCGCAAAGTACGGGTCGAGCAGCAGGTTCTCAAGATTCGGGTTGTTGGTATACGCATCCTTGATCTTGCCGAGGAAGACCGAGCGGATGATGCAGCCGCCGCGCCACATCAAGGCGATGCCGCCGTAGTTGAGGTTCCAGCCGTAGGTCTTGGCGGCTGCGCGCATCAGCGTGTAGCCCTGTGCATAGGAGATGATCTTCGAGGCATACAGCGCCTTGCGGATGTCCTCGATGAACGCCTTCTTATCGACGTCGGAGATCGTGGTATCGCCCTTCGGGAAGACCTTCGCGGCTTCGACGCGCTCGCCCTTCATCGCGGAGAGGCAGCGGGCGAACACGGCTTCGCCGATCAGCGTCAGCGGAACGCCCTCGTCCAGCGCGGCGATGCCGGTCCACTTGCCGGTGCCCTTCTGACCTGCGGTGTCGAGGATCTTGTTGACGATCGGTTCGCCGTCGGTGTCCTTATATGCCAGGATGTCGCGGGTGATCTCGATCAGATAGCTGTCGAGCTCGGTCTTGTTCCACGCGGTGAACACGTCGTGCATTTCGTCCGCGCTCATGCCGAGGCCGTCGCGCATCAGCTGATACGCTTCGCAGATCAGCTGCATATCGCCGTACTCGATGCCGTTATGAACCATCTTGACAAAGTGGCCTGCGCCGTTCTCGCCGACCCAGTCGCAGCACGGAGAGCCGTCCTCGACCTTGGCGCAGATCGCCTGGAACACGTCCTTGACGTGCGGCCATGCGGCGGGCGAACCGCCCGGCATCAGCGACGGACCGTTCAGGGCGCCTTCTTCGCCGCCGGAAACGCCGCAGCCGATGTACAGCAGGCCCTTGCTCTCGACATACGCCGTACGACGGATCGTGTCGGGGAAGTGCGAATTGCCGCCGTCGATGATGATATCGCCCGGCTCAAGTACCGCCAGCAGCTTCTCGATGAAGTCATCGACCGCCTGACCGGCCTTGACCATCATCATGACGCGGCGCGGCTTTTTGAGGTTCGCAGCCAGCTCCTCGAGGGAGTAGGTGCCGATGATGTTCTTGCCCTTGGCTCTTCCTTCGACAAAGTTCGTGACCTTCGAGGTCGTGCGGTTGTACACCGCGACCGTGAAGCCCTTGGATTCCATGTTCATGACGAGGTTCTCGCCCATAACTGCCAGTCCGATCAGACCGATATCCGCTTTCATTTGTAATTCTCCTTTAATGAATTTTTAAGATGGATCATCGCACACACGGTGTGATGTAAGGTTCCTTACCGCTTGACGCGGGCGTTGCCGCTCCAGACCGCCCAGACCTGCTCCTCATCGGCCGGCTGCGCATAGTCGTTGAGCATCGTGGCGGCCAGAGCGCCGGTTGCCCAACCGAAGTGCAGGCAATCCTCGCCGTTCCAGCCCTTCAGGAGGCCGTACAGCAGACCGCCGACGAACCCGTCGCCGCCGCCGATGCGGTCGAGCACCTGGATCGGACGCGGCTCGGCCACGACCCATGCGCCGTCCTTGAGCAGCAGAGCGCCCCAGAGATGCTCGTTGGCGCTGACCACCTGACGCAGCGTGGTCGCAAAGACCTGCACGTTCGGGTACTGCTTCTGCACCTCGAGAATCATTTCCTTGAAGCTGTCGATCTTGGAGGACAGATCCTTGCCGCCGGCTTCCGGTCCCTTCAGACCGAGCGCCAGCTGGAAGTCCTCTTCGTTGCCGACGAGGATGTCCGCGATCGAAGCGATCTCCTTGAACGCCGCGGAAAGCTCCTCCTCGCGGCCCTTCCAGAAGGACGCGCGATAGTTGAG
>JAUMVL010000022.1:6229-14505 GCA_030530185.1 Clostridia bacterium
TGCCGTACTTCTTCGCGGCGCGGGCAAGCTCGAGGCAGAATACGCTCGTTTCATGCGAAAGCGCGGCGATCAGGCCGGACAGATGCAGGATCTCGACGCCCTCCTCGCCGAAGATGCGCTCGAGATCGAAGTCCTTGACGTTCAGCGTGCGGCCGACTTCCCCGGCGCGGTCGTTGGCGACGCGCGGTCCGCGGAGACCGAAGCCGGAATCCGCGATGTTGAACTGGTGCCGATAGCCCCACGGATCGCCCTGCGGGACGTCCTTGCCCTCGTACTCCATGTTGCGGGCGCGCAGATCGGCCTTGATGAACGCGGCGATCGGAGAACCCTCGACAAACGTGGTCAAAACCTTGACGGGCATGCCCAGCGAAGCGGGAACGGTGGCAACGTTGGTTTCGGCGCTCGTAGCCTGCATGTAGAATTCATGGCTGATGTGAACGGGCTGCCGGTTCATGGGCGTGATGCGAACACCCATACTGGTGGGGACGACCAATGCGTACTTTTTCATAACAATCCTCCGATACAATTATTTGATGACTTCGTCAAAGCGGAAATACCGCAGCGTGTTGTAGTAACTGATGTTTTCGACAATTCTGCCGAGCGTTTCGAGATCGTTGGGATATTCGCCGTTTTCGACGAGGCGGCCGAGCTTTTGGCACAGGATGCGGCGGAAGTACTCATGCCGCGTATAGCTGAGGTAGCTGCGGCTGTCGGTCAGCATCCCGACAAAGTTGCCGAGCACGCCAAGGTCCATCAGATCGGTCATCTGCTGCTCCATGCCGTACTTGTGATCGTTGAACCACCAGGCCGAACCGATCTGCATCTTGCCCGGAACCTCCGCGTTCGTCTGGAACGCGCCCATGACCGTCGCGATCACGCCGTTGTCGGCCGGGTTGAGCGAATACAGGATTGTGCGCGGGAGCGCGCCGGCGCTTTCGAGCAGGTTCAAAAACGCGGCAAGGTTCTCGGCCTGCGTACCGTCGTTCATTGCATCGTAGCCGGTGTCGGCGCCGAGCAGCTTGTAATACTTTTCGGAATTGTTTCGGATGCAGCCGAAATGCAGCTGCATGACCCAGCGGCGCTTTGCGTATTCCTTGGCGCAGGCAAGCAGCAGCGCGGTGTGGAACGCTTCGTATTCGGCCTTGGAGACCGCTTCGCCCGCACGGCCCTTGCGGAGAATCTCATCAAGCTCGGCTTCGGAGACGATCGAACACAGAACGCGATCGAGTCCGTGATCGGATACGCGGCAGCCGTGCGCCTCAAAGTAGTCGATGCGCTTGGTCATCGCGGCGCACAGCGCGTCGAACGAATCGATCTTCACGCCGGAAACGGCCTCAAGCTTGTCCATATAGCCGGCAAACTCGGGCTTGTCGATGCGCATCGCCTTGTCCGGACGGAACGCGGGCAGAACTTTGACCTTGCAGGTCGGATCGTTTTGGATCCGCTCGTGCGCTTCGAGCGTGTCGATCGGATCGTCGGTCGTGCAGATCAGCTTGACGTTGCTCTTTTCAATGATGCCGCGGACGCTCATTTCCTTGGTCGCAAGAATCTCGTTGCAGCGGCGGTAGATCGCACGCGCATTCTTCTCATTCAGCGGCTCGGTCACGCCGAAATAACGCTGCAATTCGAGGTGCGTCCAGTGGTACAGCGGATTGCCGACTGCGTTCGGGAGCGTCGCCGCCCAGGCAACGAACTTGTCCTCCGGATCGGCGTCGCCGGTCACGAGCTGCTCGGGCACGCCGTTGGAGCGCATCAGGCGCCACTTATAGTGATCGCCGAAATAGCTGCCGTCCTCCATCTTTCCGCCGAGCCAAATCTCGGTGATCGTCCGATACTGCTTGTCGAGCGCGATTTCCATCGGATTGATGTGGCAATGGTAGTCAATGACCGGCATCTTTTCCGCATGTTCATGATACAGCACCTTTGCGGTCTCGGTATCCAGCAGAAAATCCTTGTCCATAAACGGCTTCATGTTCTGTTCGATTCTCCTTTGCGCTGTGTAAATTTTCCGAAAACTCCGGATTTCGCCTGTAGTATATCACTGATATATCAGTTTTGCAACAGGGAAAATGCAATTTCTCCAAAAAAGATGATTCCATGGAAAAATTTATTATATATTCTCAAAAAAACAACATATATATTGTGAAAATGTTTGACAAACGCGGAAACGGTGATATACTTGTAATATATCAGTTGCGGATTCCGCAGCAAATTTTACAAAGGAGATACAAACAAATGACGGTGGATACATTCCGTGCAAAGCTTGCGAACACAAGTCTGTATGTGTATGAGCGCTCTGTGGACGAAGCCGACGGAACAGTGGCTGCCCTGGTGCGTAAGGACCTGACCAAGCTGCTGGCCGTTTCCGGGGAAAAAGCGAATCTGTTCACGCCCTGCGGCGAAGAGAACGGCCTTTTGCTCTGCCCGCTGACCAACGAAAACGCGAAGGCGCTGCAAACGCTGTTCCCCTACACCAAGCCCGCGTCCCACAAGGGACACAAGTTCACGATGGGCTTCGGCGATCGTCTCGGTCTGGCGACGCCGGGTCATATCCGCGCGATCGGCGAGCACGACATCTACCCCGTCTTTGCGCAGCAGTCGATCCGGGAGCTGAACCTGACGCATCGCACGTTTACCGACGTGATCTCCGCCGCTTCCTTCAACGTGTTCCAGGAGGGCTACAAGAAGGGCTTCGGCGCCGACGGCGATCACCTCAAGACCAAAGAGGAAATCAAGTACGCATTGGAATCCGGCTGCACGATGGTCACGCTCGACTGCTCCGAGCACATCGACCAGAAGGCCGCGACGTATCCGGTCGAAAAGATCAATGAGCTGTACGCCGCGCTGCCCGAGGACGTCCGCAAGCACTACGAGGCGACCTACCTCAACAAGGAGCTGCCGATCATCGGCCGCATGGAAGAGGACGAGCTCCGCAGAGTCGTCGTGGTATTCTGGGATGCGATTGCGCATGCGATCGACTGCTTCCGCTATATCGATGAAATCAAGACCGTCGAGGTTGATTTCGAGCTTTCGATCGACGAGACGCTGACGATCACGACGCCGACCGAGCATTTTGTGATCGGCAACGAGCTGCATTCCGTCGGCATTACGCCGATCTCCTGCGCGCCGCATTTTTCGGGTGCGTTTGAAAAGGGCATCGAGTACGCTGGCAACCTCAATGACTTTGCGCACGACTTTGTCGTGCACCAGGAGATCGCGGACTTCTTCGGCTACAAGCTGTCGCTGCACTCCGGTTCGGACAAGTTCGCGGTGTTCTCCACCGTGGCGCGCGTCACCAAAGGACACGTCCATGTCAAGACCGCGGGCACGAGCTGGCTCGAGGCGATGCGCGTCGTTGCGGAAGTCAACCCCGATCTGTACCGCAAGGCGCATAAGTTTGCGATCGAGCACCGTCCCGAGGCCGAGCGCTACTACCACGTTTCGACCAGGGTGAGCGAGATCCCGAACATCGACCTGCAAAACGACGCGTACCTGCCGGAATACATGACGCAGGCGCCCGCCCGCCAGACCGTGCACATCGCCTACGGCATGCTGCTCGAGCAGGATTGGTTCCGCGACGAGTTCTTCCGCACGATGGCGGAATATGAAGAGAACTACTATGCCGCGCTCGTACGGCATCTCGGCAAGCACGTTCGCATCCTGACCGCCGAGATCGACATCTGAACAAACCGCAAGCCATGCCCCGTCCCTTTCCCCGCGAAGGGGTGCGGGCGTTTTGACAGTTTAATCAATAAAGGAGAATCCACATGAAACTTTGCAACGAAACCATTCTTGCCCGCCGTGCAGAACTGGAAGCCAAGGGCTATGCTCTGCCGAACTTTGACCGCGAAGCCGTTTTGCAGAACACGATTGCGCGTCCCGAATGGGTACACTTCGGCGCCGGCAACATCTTCCGCGCGTTCATCGCCGCGCTCGACCAGACCCTTCTGAACGAAGGCCTTGCCGATACCGGCATCGTCGCCGCCGAAGGCTTCGATTCCGAAACGCTCGACGCGGCCTATCGCCCGTTCGACAATCTGTGCGTTTCCGCGACGCTCTGCGCCGACGGCCGCATTCAAAAGACGATCATCGGCAGCGTTGTGCGCACGCTCGGCATGGATCCGGGCAGCGAGGATCTTGCGGCGCTGAAAGCGATCTTTCGCAATCCTTCCCTGAAGATGGCGTCGCTGACGATCACCGAAAAGGGCTACAACATCAAGGACGGGCACGGCGAGCTGTTCCCGGCGGTTGCGTCGGATATGCAGGCGCGCCCCGAGGACGCCAAGAGCTACATCGGCAAAGTTGCCGCCCTGGTATATGAGCGCTATGCCGCGGGAGAACTCCCGATCGCGATGGTTTCGATGGACAACTGCTCGCACAACGGTTCCCGGCTCGAAGCCGCGGTGCTGGCCTTTGCCGACGCGTGGGAAGAGCGCGGCCTTTGCAAGAAGGGCTTTGCGGCCTATGTGCGCGATCGCAGCAAGATCTCGTTCCCGTGGAGCATGATCGACAAGATCACGCCGCGTCCCGACGCTTCGGTGCGCGCCATGATCGAGGCCGACGGCATTGAGGACATGGATTACAAAAAAACGTCGCACGGCTCTTATGTCGCGCCGTTTGTCAACGCCGAGGAGACGCAGTACCTGGTCATTGAGGACGCGTTCCCGAACGGCCATCCGGCGCTGGAAAAGGCCGGCGTCATCTTCACCGCACGCGAGACCGTCGATATGGTCGAAACGATGAAGGTCTGCACCTGCCTGAACCCGCTGCACACCTGCCTTGCCGTCTGCGGCTGCCTGCTCGGTTTCGATAAGATTTCCGCCGAGATGAACGATCCCGATCTGAAAAAGCTTGTCGAAGTCGTCGGCTACAAAGAGGGCCTGCCGGTCGTCGTCGATCCGGGCGTCATCGACCCGAAGAAGTTCATCGACGAGGTCGTTCAAAAGCGCTTCCCGAATCCGTTCCTCGGCGACACGCCGCAGCGCATCGCAACCGATACGTCGCAGAAGATTACCGTCCGCTTCGGCAACACGATCAAAAAGTATGCGGCAAGCGAAACGCTGAACGTGAAGGATCTCAAGCTGATCGCGTTCGTAATCGCGGCATGGTGCCGCTACCTGATGGCGATCGACGACAACGGCGAAGCATTCACGCCGAGCGACGACCCGCTGATGCCGATGCTTGCGCCGCGCTTTACCGCTGTGAAGCTCGGTGACACCGTCGATGTGCACGAACTGCTTCTGCCCGTCCTTTCCGACGAGCGCATTATGGGCAGCAACCTGTACGAAACCGGCCTTGCGGAGCTCGTGGAGCAGAACTTTGCCGAACTGATTGCGGCACCCGGTGCCGTCCGCAAGACCCTTCAGGCCCGTCTTGCCGAATAACGGTGTTCCTTCGGAGGCTTTTCCATGAACCCGATCACCGTCCCCGAAAAACTTCCGAGCGAAAACGCACGCCAATACGCCTATCGGGTCCTGTATGACGCGATCATGACGCTTGAATTCCCGCCGGGCATGCTGCTTGTAGATGCGGAGCTCAGTCAGGCGCTGCACATCAGCCGGACGCCGATCCGCGAAGCGATCGTTTCGCTGAAGGAGGCAAAGCTCGTCGATGTGCATCCGCAAAAATCGAGCAGCGTTTCCAAAATCGACCTTGACGCAGTCGAGGAGGGCGTGTTTCTGCGCTTCCATACCGAATGCGCGATCCTGCGTGAGGCGGTCAAAAAAGCCGACGGCGCATCGCTCGCCCTGCTGCACAAGAACTTAGAGGATCAGCGGACCGCGCTCGAGAGCGGATATCTCGATCGGTACATGGAACTGGACAACGCGTTTCACCATCTGCTGTATCTGTCGGTCAACAAGCCATGGACGTGGTCCACGGTCACGAAAATCGTTACGCACCAGGATCGCGTGCGCCGCTTGCAGGTGCGGCTCGGCACGGAACAGCTCTGGCCGGGGCACCAGGATCATCACGCGATCTTCAACGCCATCATGATGCGCGACACGAAGAACATGGACGACTTCCTGTATAACCATCTGACCGCAGGCTACCGCGCTGCGATGCCCGAGCTGATCAAGCGCTATCCCGACTATTTCTCGATCTGAACCATGCAAAGCGGCACATCGGTTTTTCCGGTGTGCCGTCAGACTGTCGGAAACGGCGCCAGACCATTTGCGGCAGCAAAGGAAAATATGACTTGTATGAAGGGGCTGTTAAGAAAGGTATCAGGAGCCGTTTTCTCCGCTCGAAGCGTGTACTGACGCTACCGCGAGAACGGAAAACGGCTGCTGCCATCCTTTCCGGCAGTCTGCTCTCTTTCCATTACAGATAGAGCCGCATCGTGTCCTCGATCCAGTATGCGTACGCTGTGCCGGGACGTTCCAGCGCTTGTAACCGCTCCCAAAGCGGCAGCCCGTCGGACACGTCGTGCCACAGATCGGCAAACACAAAGTCGTGCGCATGAAGCTCCCTCGCATACTCCAGCGCATCGGCATGAATCACTCGGATCTTCTGCCGCTGCGGAAACTGCGGCAAAAGATACCGCTCGAACAGCCGGATCGCGTCTGCGTCGCGCTCGACGACCGTAACGGAACGCACCGCGGGCTTTTCGCAGGCGCAGAACGCAAAGTAGCCGAGGCCGAGCCCATAGGCGCATACGTTTCCGTGCGCTTGTGAAATCGGACGGCGCATCGTCTCGATCTCATTGGGCGTTACGGTCATCCACTCCCGTCCCCCCTGCAGGACCGCGGGATAGGCAAACGGTTCGGTAAAGTAGCCGAGCTGCGGCAGCACGCGCCCGTCGAAGGTTTTCTCCATATCTCCGCAGACGAACAGCTCATACGGCTTGTATTGCTGCATCCGCATCGTCCAGTCGCCCGCCCGCACCGCCGGAAAGCGAATCGTTTTCTGATACGCGTTCTCCCGATACGCCGCCGGATCGAGCCGCCGTACGCAGGGCCGAAGATACCGTTCGGAAAAGGTGCGGTTCCCGTACAGGTCCATTGCCCCCGCAAGCAGCAAAAGATACGCCTCGTGCGCATCCATGCCGCAATCCCGGGCGGTCTGCGCCACGGTTTCGGAGTCGAAGGCGTCGGGACAGCCGTTCAAAAACGCTGCGACGCGCTCCAAAAAGATGGAATTGTCGGTTTCTGTGCTCATGCGTGCAGTATAGCACAGGCGAACGCTTCTTGACAAGCCGGTTGCGCATCCGCCGTTTTTGTGGTACAGTATCCAAAACTGCCCCCGGGAGGCCGGTCATGTCCGCATTGTTTTCATCCGTTCCGTTTGCGCTGTTGTGCGTCTACCTTTTGGGAATCAACCTGATCGCCTTTTTGCTCTACGGCATCGACAAAGCGAAGGCCAAGCGCGGGCAATGGCGCATTCCAGAACGCACGCTGATTCTGCTCGCATTCTTTGGCGGCGCGGCGGGCGCATGGATCGGGATGCTGTTGTTTCGACACAAAACGCAGCACGCCAAATTCCGGATACTCGTGCCGATCGCGCTGCTGCTTTGGCTCGGCGCAATCGGACTGATCGCCGCGCGAATCCTCGGATCGTGACCCGAAACGTTTGCAAAGAGACCGAAGCTTCTGCTTCGGTCTCTTTTCTGCAAGCGGCCGCCGCTTTGGCATTTTGAAACTCTGCTGCCGGATATAGCCACGGGAATGCCCAATGCCGCGCCATATTTTGTGGTTTTCGACAGCGCGAAGATGTAAAATCTTTACAAGATTTGGGAATGTTTACAATTTTGCAACGTTTTAGACGCATCCAAAGTGTAAGATATAGACAACGAAATTTCGATCGCTGCGGAATCCCCGCAGGAAAGGAAAAAGCAAATGAAAAAGAAGAAAACCGGTCGGATTGTTTTTGGGATCCTTCTGTTGATGATTGTACTCTTAATAGGCGGTTACTTTGCTGCGACGCGGCTGTTCGGCATCCAGATTCCGCTGCTCCAGTCGGCCGAGGATACCGTGCGCGGCTGGTTCGGCGGCGCGGCCGGCAAGGAGGAAACCGCGTATGTTCAGTCGGTTGCGAACATCCTCGGCGTCGGCTATACGGGCCACAGCAACCGCTATTCGGGCGTCGTCGAGGCCAAGGACGTCATCGAGATCAACCCGGACACGGACCTGAAGATCGCCGAGCGCTTCGTTGAGGCGGGCGACGCGGTCAACGAGGGCATGGCCCTGTTCAGCTACGATGTGGACAGTCTGACGCTCTCCTATGAGCAGCTTTTGATCGATATCACGGGGCTCGAGAACACGATCCGCACCTCGAAC
>JAUMVL010000023.1 GCA_030530185.1 Clostridia bacterium
GAAGTGCCTAACTACTATTCTCCCAGGGCAAGGCTCAGGCTTCGTGCCGGTATGGCTATTGCCGTGGAGCCCATGATCAACATGGGTACCTGGAAGGTTCGCCAGCTCAGCGACGGCTGGACGGTGGAAACCGAGGACGGCCTGCCCTCCGCCCATTATGAGAACACCATTCTCATCACCGACGGAGACCCCATCATGACCACCTTTTATGAGGAGGAAGCATGATCCGGGAGCCGAAAGCAGGAGATGTTGTGGTATCCAGAGCCGGTCATGATAAAGGCCTGGCCATGGTGATCCTTTCCGTGCCGGAAGAGGGAGTTGCCCTTTTGACCGACGGCAAGACAAGGCCCCTGGAGAAGCCCAAGAAGAAAAAGTGGATGCACCTGACGCTTTATCCCACGAGGATAGACGTCAGCATGAAGGCCCTGGCACAGGGCGAAACGGTCCAGAATGCGGATATACGCCGCCACCTGAAATGGGTGGAAGCGCAGACCCGGCAGGACCGAAAGGACACCTATGAAGGAGGTTAAGCTTGTCCAAACAGGATGTTTTTGAAGTAGAAGGCGTTGTGACCGACGCATACCCCAACGCGATGTTCGAGGTTACTCTCCAGAACGGACATAAGATCCTGGCCACCATTTCCGGCAAACTCCGTATGAACTACATCCGGATCCTGCCGGGAGACAAGGTAACCGTGGAACTGTCCATGTACGATCTGTCCCGGGGGCGCATCACCTGGCGCGCCAAGAACTAAAAGAAAGTCAGCTTCAGCAAGAATTTCTACTACGTTTAAGGAGATATAAAAATGAAAGTAAGACCCTCTGTGAAACCGATTTGCGAGAAGTGCAAGATCATCAAGCGCAAGGGCCGCGTCATGGTCATCTGCGAGAACCCCAAGCACAAGCAGCGTCAGGGCTAAGCAAATTCGTTTGCGAAAGAGTACTTGCGGGGCGGCTGGCGCAGCCCGAAAGGGGGCGCTTCCCGCAAGCATATATAGATACAAAAGAGTGAATTTTTAACGGAGGTATGAAAACCATATGGCACGTATTGCTGGCGTAGACCTTCCGAGAGACAAGCGAGTCGAGATCGGCTTGACTTACATCTACGGAATCGGTCGCACTACCGCTTCCAAGATCCTTGCCGAGACCGGTGTCGATCCCGATATCCGCGTTCGCGATCTTGACGAGAGCGATGTCAACAAACTCAGAGAGTATATCGACCACAACGTGAAGGTTGAGGGCGATCTCAGACGTGAAACCTCGATGAATATCAAGCGGCTGATCGAGATCGGCTGCTACAGAGGCGTCCGTCACCGCAAAGGCCTGCCCGTTCGCGGCCAGTCCACGAAGCAGAACGCTCGTACCCGTAAGGGCCCGAAACGTACGCAGGGCGGCAAGAAGAAATAAGGAGGAACCGAAGAATGGCAAAAGCGAAGATTAAAAAAGCAGTAACCCGCAAACGCCGCGAGAAGAAGAACATCGAGCGCGGTGCGGCGCACATTCGTTCCTCGTTCAACAACACCCTCGTGCTGATCACCGACACGCAGGGCAACGCGATTTCGTGGTCGAGCGCAGGTTCGCTGGGCTTCCGCGGTTCGCGTAAATCCACTCCGTTCGCCGCGCAGATGGCTTCCGAAGCGGCAGCCAAGGCAGCGATGGAGCATGGCTTGAAGTCTGTTGAAGTTTACGTAAAGGGCCCCGGCTCCGGCCGTGAGTCCGCGATTCGCGCACTGGCATCCGTCGGTCTGCAGATCGTCTCCATCAAAGACGTGACGCCGATCCCGCACAATGGCTGCCGTCCGCCGAAGCGCAGAAGAGTGTAAGGAGGTATTTGAACTATGGCAAAAAATATGCAGCCGATCCTCAAGCGCAGCAGAGCACTGGGCATTTCCCCGGGCGATATGGGTTACAGCAAGGAGTCCAAGCGCAACCCCGGCTCGCAGAGACGCGCGAAGAAGTCCGAATACGCCCTCCAGCTCAAAGAAAAGCAGAAGGTTAAGTTTGTATACGGCATTCTGGAGAAGCAGTTCCATAAGTACTATGAGAAGGCTGCCAACCAGAAGGGCAATACCGGTGATAACATGCTCGTTCTGATCGAGCGTCGTCTCGACAACGTTGCGTATCGCCTCAACTTCGGCAAGACCCGTCGTATGGCGCGCCAGATGGTCACGCACGGCCATCTGCTCGTGAACGGCAAGAAGGTCGATATCGCGTCCTATGAAATCAAGGCCGGCGACGAAATCACCGTCCGTGAAAAGTCCCGCGATATCCCGTTCTTCAAGGCTTTGCGCGAAGAGGGTGCGGAGCGCATGATCCCGCAGTGGCTCGAGCTGGATGCCGAGAACCTGAAGGGTCGCGTAGTTGCTCTGCCGACGCGTGCCGACATCGACATGCCGATCGAGGAGCACATGATCGTCGAGTTCTACTCGCGGTAATGCGTGGTAGAAGACCGAAACGACATCACCGAAGGAGGGTACACCATGATTGAAATTGAAAAGCCCAAACTCGAATGTGTAGAGAGCTCGAATAACTACGGCAAGTTCGTGGTCGAGCCGCTTGAGCGCGGATTTGGCACCACTCTGGGCAACTCGATGCGTCGTGTGCTCTTGAGCAGTCTCCCCGGCGTTGCGGCAACGTCTATCCGGATTGACGGCGTCCTGCATGAATTTTCCACGGTCGAGGGCGTCAAAGAGGATGTGACCGAAATCATCCTCAACCTGAAGGAGCTGATCGTAAAGCTGCACAGCGATGAACCGAAAAAGGTCGTAATCGACGCAACCGGTCCCTGCGAAGTCAAGGCCGGTGACATTCTGCCCGATGCGGAAGTCGAGATCATCAACCCCGATCTGCACATTGCGACGGTCGATGAGAACGGCAGACTGCATATCGAGATCAACCTCGATCACGGCAGAGGATACGTCGTGTCCGATCGTAACAAGCGCCCGGATATGCCCATCGGTGAGATTGCAGTCGATTCCATCTTTACGCCGATCACCAAGGTCAACTTCACCGTCGAGAATACGCGTGTCGGTCAGATTACCGACTTCGATAAGCTCACGCTGGAGATCTGGACCGACGGTTCCATTCAGCCCGAGGAAGCCGCGTCGCTGGCCGCGAAGATTTTGACGGAGCACCTGATGCTCTTCATCCATCTGACCGAGCATGTGCAGGATGTGGATATCCTCGTTGAGAAGGACGACAAGAAGAAGGAAAAGATTCTGGAGATGAACATCGAGGATCTCGATCTGTCGGTTCGTTCTTATAACTGCCTCAAGCGTGCGGGCATCAACACCGTTGAGGAGCTGGTGCAGCGCGATGAGGACGAGATGATGAAGGTTCGAAACCTCGGCCGGAAATCGCTCGAAGAAGTACAGCAGAAATTAGCGCAACTGGGTCTCAGCTTGCGCACGAACGAAGATTAAGGAGGAAGCAACAATGGCAAACCGGAAATTCTCTAAGACCACCGATCAGCGTGTTGCAATGCTCAGAAACCTCACGACCGCACTCATTTGGAACGGCAAGATCGTCACGACCGAAGCCCGCGCCAAGGAAGTTCGCAGTATTGCTGAAAAGCTCATCACGCTTGCCGTGAACGAGTATCAGAACTACGATATGGTTGAAAAGGAAGTCCGCAACGATAAGGACCAGATCAGCAAGGTTGAGAAGCCGCAGGACCGTCCGTCCAAGCTGCATGCTCGCCGCCAGATCATGGCATATCTCTACGATGTGCCGGAGCCCAAGAAGGCGGATGAAAACAAGAGCGAGTACAAGGAGCGCACCAAGGACAACGCCCATCCCGTCGTGGAGAAGCTGTTCCGTGAGTATGCTCCGAAGTACGATCAGCGCGCAAAGGAAGGCAAGAAGGGTGGTTACACCCGTATGTATAAGCTGGGCGCTCGCCGCGGCGATGCAGCACCGGTCGTTGTACTGGAGCTTGTCTGATTGATCATCTGAAAAAGAAGGGATTGCTGCATGCGGCAGTCTCTTTTTTTGTTACGCAAAGAGGGGATAGAGCGGAAAGGAACAAGCGAAGGATCATTCCTTCGCTTGACTTGTTTCCTGTTCCATGCTTTGATTTTTGATCATCTGGGAACCGTGGAGGATCATCCAGAGTGCAATCGCGATGACCGTCAGCGAGATTGCGACGCCGAAGCCGGTGTTCATCCGCTGACGGAAGGTTTCATCGCGCCCGAAATGCAGAATGAGCGTGTTTTGGAGAATAAAGATGGACATCAGCGCTGCCGAAAAATTCAAAAACTTTGAAGCGGAGAGCAGCGGCCGGTCGCTGCCGCGGAACTTAATCAGCTGCGTGATCGCCATCGTCAGCCGGTAGAACGCCCAAAAGGCCGATCCGTAGACGACGGCGGTCAGGTTCACGTAATCGGCACTTTGCCGCAGCGATTGCAGAATGACAAAGCTCATCGCAAACGCAAGGATCAGCAGCTGCCACCCGCAGAGGCGATAGCTTTTCCACGCGGTGACGGTGTCGCTGCCGGAGCGTCGTCCGGAATAGAAATGAAACACCAGCAGCATGCGGATCCCGGAAAGGACGAGATAAAAGAACGCCTCTGCCGCAAAAAGCACCGTGTGATAGTATGCCGCCGCGCCGAGCTTGAAGATCGCATACAGGAGATTGATGCCCATACCGCCGAGCAGGGCAACCTCGGAACGCAGCTGGGCAACGTCCAGATACGTATCGCTGTACGTCAGGCCGCGTTCGCTTCTGCGGCGCAGCTTGATGAACCGCGGCAGCATTATCAACAGGAGCAGGATCAACCCCGCGCCGAGCGCATAGCTGGCGGTAATCAGAGGCTGCGGAGAGGATTCGATCAAGTTGGACAGCGCGATCAGCACGAGAAAGAGCGGCACACCGACTGCGACCGTGAACGAAAACAGAATCAGAACCGGTTTCAGAAACGATTTGCGGCGCATGCGGCAGTCTCCCATCTCTCCAAAAGAATACAGCCATTTTAACACATCTTTGTCCGCTTGTCATCCAAAATGCGGGATTTCGGCACCGGTCGCGTCATAATCACAAAAATCACAGCGGAGAGAAGTCCGACACCGCACGGAATTGCAAGGCCCAAAAGCGTTTGAGCGCGATGCAGCAGCTCGTCGGCGGACGCAATCGCTTCGACCGGCTGATCGGGAATCAGACGGCACAGCAGCAGGCAGAGCAGCGCTGAAACGACCGCCATACAAAAGCGTATCAGAACATATCGGCCAAAGGAGGGAATTTTCAAAAAGCTGCGCACTTGCAGCAGCACCGAAGCACCGCCGAACATTTGAAAGAATACACAGAGCGCCAGCCGCCACGCAAACGGGATCGGCAAGGCCGCCGCCATCGTGCAGCCGCCGGTCATTTCCAAAAGTCCTGCGAATATGGCGGAAACGGTATCTTCGGAAACGGGAAGCAGCCGCGCAATCAACCGTGAAACACTGCAGCAGCTCAGAAGCGCGCCAAGACAGCGGCAGAGCAAAATACAGCCGCCGATGCGCAGGATCGCCTGCATCCCGTCGGAGATCGCCTCGGTCACATCGTCGGCCGACAACCTTTGGCGCACAAGCGAGGGCGAATTGCCTTTGCGAAGCGAGAACAGCAGAAAAACGAGCAGCGTGACGCCGTAAACTGAACCGCAGAGCGGAAGAATCGCGCCGCGACTTTTGAACAGGCCGAGCGCTGTGACGGAAATCAGAAAGGCGGGGCTCATCAGCCCGGAGGCATAGGAAAACTGCTGCGCCTGTTTTGGCGTTAAGGCGCCGCTATGGAGCCCCTGTTCCAGTACGCGCGCGCCGACGGGGTATCCGCCGAGTGCGCCGAGCAGCAGCGATCCGGTCGCATAAGGGTGCAGCTTTCCAATCTTCAGCCCGTTCGGATTGGCTTTGCAGGCAAGTCCGGTCAGAATCAGGTACGGCGTCAGCGCCGGGACGATGCGCGTCCACCAGGTCAGCGCCCCGTCCGCCGCGGCGGAAAGAACCGCCTCGGGGAACGCAACAAAGCCGACCATCAGCAGAAGAATTGCCCAAAACAAAGAATCACCCCCTTGGAGCAATATATGCGATCCAAAGGGGGACCATGAAGCAATCAAGTAAGGTCGAGATGATACAGCCGCTCGATCGGGGAATCGGGGCGAAAAGTTCGGATTTCGCCTTGGAAGGTCCATCCGAATGGTTCATACAGCCCGATGTGTACGGTGTACAGATACAATTCCCGTAAACCGGCGGCTTTGGCATTTTGAGGAACGGTTGCCAGCATAGCCGCGCAGACGCCTTTGCCGCGATATGCGGGATCCACATAAACATCAATCAGCCAGGGATAAAGATCGGGCCGGGAATACAGATCGTCGATCATGGACAGCTGATACATACCGACAGCGCATTCGTCTGCAACCGCAACGAATGTCTGCGGAAGCCGCCGGGTGTTCAGCGAATGTGCAAGCGTCACGCGGACCTCCTCGGGACTGATACCGTCCCGCTCGCCCCACCAATGATAATTCCAGTCGTACACGGTTTCAAAATACGGGTTGTCCGTGCTTTCCAAACGAATGATCTCCATAAGCGCCTCCGCGAGTCAGTATATCATTCCGAATTTGATTTGACAAGCAGGAAACCGATGGAGAGAAATGAGAATAAATTGCGAAAAAAAGAACGTGAAACTTGTCAAACGGGAAAAAATATGGTAAAGTATTATCGAAGACGAATGCGTTCGCATACGCCATAATGACAACCGCAGGAGGAACACCCATGGGAAAATTTGAAATCAAGCAGGTCAAGACCGGCTATAAGTTCAATCTCAAGGCCGGAAACGGCGAAATCATTGCCGTCAGCGAAGTCTACACCACCGAATCGGCGTGCATGAATGGCGTCGAGAGCATCCGTAAGAGTGCTCCCGTCGCGCCCGTAGAGGATCAGACGGTCGAGAACTTCGAGGTGCTGAAGCATCCGAAATTTGAACTGTATCTGGACAAGGCCGGCGAATATCGCTTCCGTCTCAAGGCCAAGAACGGTGAGATCATCGCGACCGGCGAAAGCTACAAAGCCAAGGCAAGCTGCCTCAACGGCATTGACAGCATCAAGCGCAACGCACCGGAGTCCCCGGTCGTGAAAGTCGAAGAGTAACGCAACATCAAAAACGACCCGCACAAGCGGGTCGTTTTTGTATGCGCAAAGGATCATACAAATGCCATTTTGGTGACATCGAACAGGCCAAGGTCGGTCAGCCTGACTTCGGGAATGACCGGCAGAGCAAGGAACGAGAGCAGAACGAGCGGATCGCTTTCGTCCGTGCAGCCGAGCGCATGCGCGGCTTCGAGCAGCGCGTGCTGCTTTTGCAGGACCTCCTCCACGGGAGCGTCGGTCATCAGGCCGCCGATCGGCAGAGGGAGGCAGGCGAGCACCTTGCCCTTGTGCACCACGCAATAGCCGCCATGGCAGTCCTTCAATGTTTCAACGGCGAGCAGCATATCCGCATCGTTATCGCCGGCAACGACGATGTTGTGCGAATCGTGCGCAACGGTCGACGCGACGGCGCCGCTGTGGATGTTCAGCCCCTCGACAATGCCGAGTCCGATGTTGCCGGTTGCATGGTGCCGTTCGATAACCGCAAGCTTATTGAGCCCGTCCTGTGGAACGAACAGGCCGTTTTCGTCGGTCGGAACGGAGCGGTAAACGAGCTTCGTGACCAATTGATGCGGAACGGTCCGGATGACCGGCATCGGGTTACGATCGATGGGCAGGCGGAACGACGCAGGCGAGATGGGCGCGGGGTGCACGGTATCGTACACTTCCTCAGGCGCGGGACGCACTTTGATCGGCACGGCGGGGTCATACAGCGTACCGAGCGTAAAGACCGCCCTGGGCTGAATATCGGCAAGATTGTCGAACAGCACCATATCGGCACGGTATCCCGGGGCGATGGCGCCGGTGCGGGACAGGCCGAATGCGCGCGCCGTGTTCAGCGTTGCCATCCGGATCGCTTCGATCGGGGCGATGCCGTGGCGGATCGCGGTGTTGACGATGAAATTGATGT
This sequence comes from Clostridia bacterium, assembly GCA_030530185.1. Taxonomy (GTDB): domain Bacteria; phylum Bacillota; class Clostridia; order Christensenellales; family CAG-138; genus UBA3792. Next base: position 8,029 of record JAUMVL010000023.1, read on the forward strand.
GTCCCTCGCGCAGGATGTTTTCGATGTGCTTATCATCGGTGCAGAAGCAGATGGTATCGGTCGGCAGACGCTCGGAGACGATGCCGTCGAGCATTTCGTTGACGCCGTTTGCCGCAGAGCCGATGCGAATCAGAATATACATCCCGTTGCGCAGCTTCTCCTTGAGCTCGGCAAAGTTCGAGCATTCATGGTCGGTGCGCGGGCCGGCGATGCAGTATGCGTTCAGGCCGCGTCCCGAGAGCAGCGGCGCATGGCCGTCGACCGGACGGTTGAAGAACAGCTTGAGCTTTTCAATCAGCTGCGGGTCGGCATTGATCGTAGAAACGTAGTCCATGACCTCGCCGAGGCCAATCACACGGCTCTTTTTTTGCATGAACGGAATGAAGTCCACGGCGGTCAGCGTCGCGCCGCTGTTTTCAAACGGCGTTGCGGGAACGCAGCTCGGCAGCATGAACAGCACCTGCAGCGGCAGATCGGCGGATTGCCGATAGATGGCTTCGAGACCGGTGGTTCCGGCGACGTTTGCAATCTCGTGCGGATCGGCGATGATCGTCGTCGTCCCCTTGGGGAGGATCACGCGGGCAAAGGAGGCCGGTGTGACCATCGAGCTTTCGATATGTACATGCGCATCGATAAAGCCCGGGGCCAGGTATGCGCCCTTGGCGTCGTATTCATTTTCAGCCGAGAACGACCCGACGCCGATGATGGTGTCGCCGAAAACGGCAACGTCGGCCTCGATGATTTCGTTCGTGAATACGTTGATTACGCGGGCGTTTTTGATGACAAGCGTTGCTTCGCCGTCACGGGCGGCGAGGATCAGATGGGATAAATCGGTTGCCTGCATGGGATTCACCTCCGATTCGCTTTTCTTTATTTTACCACGGTTTTACAAACTTGCAATGCTTTCTTTGAAATTCGGACACGGAAATATTGCAATTATATACCATCCATATGGTTGCAAGCACCCGTTGAATACGTTATAATAAGGGCAAACTTTGATTGAGGCAAGCCATGTCCAGACGCGACCGAACCAGAAAAGTGCATCCGCGGTTTTTGCTGTTTGTAGCTTCCGTGTTCATCCTTTTGATCAGCATCACGCTGCTGATCATTGCGATCGTTTACGGCAGCTCTTTTTGCTCTGCCGCGAGCTGCAGCCGTTCGCCCGATTCGCTGTCGCTTGGCAGCACCGTGATCGAGACGGGGGAAGGGGAGAATCCGGCGCCGGCCGTGACCAAGACCGAGACCGAACAGACCTCCGTCATTCTGTCCCCGCCAGAATTGCAGGCGGATGTGACCTATACGGTCAATCCGATCGACAATGCAAAGCCCGGTGTGCTCGGCTTCACCTACGACATCCGCCGCAACAACCGTGAGGAGACATTCACGTCGAATCCCGTTGAAACCAATTACACGTTCGGAAAGGACAGCGCGTATACCGCCGTCAAGGGCATCACGACGTTTGCGGGCAACCATTACCGCAACGCGTTTGCCTACGGTAAGGCCACCGTGTCGATGCAGACGCTGACCGAAAAATGGTCCAATGGCCTCGGCGCGCTCGAGGGCTTTTCCGGCGCGCAGTGGACGGGACAGCCGCTGGTTGTGACGTGGGAGGGGGATACGCTCCAAACGCTCGGCGTGCTCGACAGCTTCAAACGTGACGGCACGTTGACGGAGGTCATTCTCTGTTCCGCGGACGGCAGCATCTACTTTTACGACTACGAGAAAGGGCAAAAGACCCGGGAACCGATTCAGATCGGAGTTCCGAGGTTTGGTACGCCGACGCTCGATCCGCGCGGCATCCCGATGCTCTATATCGGGCAGGGCACGGTGTATGAGCGGAACAAGTCGGCTTGCTACGGCGTCAATCTGGTCACGAACAGCGCGCAGACGATCGTTTCCGGCAAAGACCATACCGCGCGGCGCGAGGATTGGTCGGCGTTCGATTCAAGCCCGCTTGTGATCGAAGATACGCTGATCTGGCCGAGTGAAAACGGCCTGATCTACTTTGTCCAGTTGAATACGCGTTACGATGCGCAGGCGGGGACGCTGTCGATCACGCCGGGCGATCGCATCAAGTACCGGTATGCCGGCTCCGGCTATACGACGTCGAACGCCACGGGCAAGCGCTGGTACGGGTTCGAGGCAAGCGTTACCGCATTTCGGAATTACCTGTTTATCGCGGACAACGGCGGGCGGCTCCAGTGCATCGACGTCAACACGCTGAAGCTCCAGTACGTCGTGGACCTCGGCGGCGATACCGACGCATCCATTGCGCTTGAAGAGGACGGCAATGCGGGCACGGTCTGGCTGTATACGTGCAGTCAGGTCGATACGCAGGACGAATCCCTGCCCAGCGGCTACGGCTATTGTTATACCAAAAAGATCAACGGACTGACCGGCCAGGTCGTTTGGGAAAAGAAGCAGTTGGTCATAACGGTCGGCAACATCAAGGGCGGCAGCAAGGCGACGCCGCACATCGGCAAGGGAACGATCGGGGATCTTCTGATCTGCACCTACTACGGACTTGCCATCGATGCCGTGGACGAGGAAGGAAACGTGACGTACACCTACGGCGGAAAAGTCGTGGCGTATGATCGCTCAAACGGCGACGTGCGCTGGGAGATCAAGCAGTACGGAGAGGCAGATTACGTGTCTTCGCCGCTTGTGGTCTATACCGAACGCGGGGACGCTTATTTAATCGTTTGCGACCGTGCGGGTGCGATCCGGCTGTATAATGCGGTGAATCCCGGTGAGAACTCGCTGTATGCGCTGTCCCTCGGGGACAGCGTCGCCGCAACGCCGGTGGCCTACAACAATTACATCTATGTCGCCTCGACGGGTACTGCCCCGCGGCTTTACTGCCTGCGCCTGCAATGAAACCGGGACCCGTCGTGCATCCGTTTCCTGCGTTTGTGCGGGCGGATTCGAAAATCTTGATTCTCGGCAGCTTTCCGTCGGTCAAATCGCGAGAACAGATGTTCTTTTACGGACATCCGCAAAATCGGTTCTGGCGCGTGCTGGCGGCGCTCTTTGATGCGCCTGTGCCCCAAACGATTCCCGAGAAGTGCGCGCTGCTGGAGCGGAATCGCATTGCGCTGTGGGACGTGATCGGATCGTGCACGATCGCCGGGTCTTCCGACAGCTCGATCACCGACGTCGTTCCCAACGATTTGCAGCCGATCCTTGACGCCGCGCCGATCGAGCGGATTTTTGTGAACGGCAAGACGGCCGAGCGCTGTTACATCCGCTATACCGAACCTGTGATCGGAAGAAAAGCGATCGTGCTGCCCTCGACCAGCCCGGCAAACGCCGCATGCTCCCTGCAACGGCTGATTGAGCAATGGAGCATGATAAAAATGTAACTTTTGGCGCATCCGCATCGGATGCGCCTTTTGCTGTGTTGACAAGTATTTTTCCGATGCGGTATAATTCTATATTGGAATGTGTTTTTTTCAAAGGAGTCATACCATGAAGCAGATCGGAAAACGCGGAATCGGCCTGATGCTTGCGGCAATGCTTCTGCTGCCAATGGCCTGCGTACCGATGCAGTCCGAAAAAGTGACGGCAGAAGCGGAACCGACTGCAACGGCGGTTTTGATGACGCCGGTTCCGACACCGACTCCGAGCCCGACCCCTTCACCGACGCCGACGCCGGAACCGACCGCAACGCCGATCCCCGATCCGATGGCAAAGGAATGGCGCGTACAGGACGGCGCGTTTACGCTGCGTTTGGAACCGGACGGCAGCTATCAGGCAAGCTATGGAGAACGTCAGGTGAGCGGAACGTATACGGCAGCGGACGGCTTTTTGACCTTTCACACCGAAACGGGACATGTCGACGTCGTGCCTTACCGCACGGACGGGCTGACGCTGACCGTTGCCTATCCGGGACAGGCCGAGCTGACCCTTGCGGCAGCCGGTGAGGATGCTTTTGCGGTCAGTCCGGAGCCGATGGGAACGGTGACGCCGGATCCCGACGCCGTTTTGGAGATTGCATTTGCGTATGTGAACGATGCGATCGTGACAGTCGAGCTCAAAGACGGCGCTGTTGCGGAGGACTATTGCTTCACCTGCCTGGAGACGCCGCCGCCCGAGAACGCGTCCGACTGGATCCCGGTTCATGCATCGACATTTCGAGTGTTCAAATATGACGGGGATTACAACATCTTTGTGCGCGATGCCGAGGGACGGATCAGTGCACCGTACCCGATCCGGGTCGTTTCCGGCTATACCTATGTCATTCGTTCCGAAGGACTGACCTCGCTTAGGACACCGCTTGCCGAAACGGTCGAAGCGGCGGGCAGTTCGGTCGATGCGCTGAACAACGCGATCACCGCCGATATTGCCGAGGCGGGGTTCTATTCGCGACTCGGTGCCGTGACCTCGGCGGTTTCGGCCGTGTCGCATATGGCGGAGCTCGGCTACTCGATCCCGTATCAGGGGGAGGGCAAGTATCAGAACGAAGAGGAATGGGGCCTGAATCCCGAATGGGGCGCCAAGCTGAAGTTCCCCACCAAGGACGGCAACGGCACGTATTACTACACCGGCATGCAATGCGTCGGCTCGATTACCTGGGCGATGAAGCAGGCGGGACTGAATACCAACAATGCCTCCACCGGCTGGAAGATCGGATTGCTCGGCGAAATCAAGCGGAGCAAAGACAATAAGATCAAGTGCGAGCAGGCAAAGAGCGGCGATTTCATTCAGGTCAATTCCCACTATGAAATGATCGTTGACCGGCTCGATACGGACGGCGACGGAATGGCCGATTCGTTTTTGCTGTATGAGATGTGTGCGCCGCATCTGACATTTTTGATCCTGACGTTCCGCAATGTGCGCGGCAGAATGTTTTTCAACATGGACGGCGTTTACAACAATACCGGACGGCTTTCCGGCAAGAACCGGTTCTGGCAGACCTACTGGATTCCGACCGAGGTGATGCCTGAACGCATGCAGACGGCATATGCAAAAGCGGATCAGAACCGTGCGCTTGACCGGCTGATGCGCGGTACGGGACTGGTCGGCGCTGAGGAATCGGCAATCGTCAAATAAGGAAAACGATATGATGCGAATCAAACGAACGCTACAAAACATCGCACGATGGAGCATGCTTTGCATGCTCTTATTGGCGTTGGGCAACCCGGCGCCTGTGATTGCCGAGGACGATTCCTCGGCGGAGGCGCAGGCGGAAACAACCGCTTCGGAAGCGGAGAATCTGACCAAGCGCTGCACGATCACCTCCGATTTAAGATCCAGCTATCTTGTCTCGCGGCTGACCGATGAAGACACGCAGACCAACCAAGGCATCAAGGCGGGACAGAAGCTGAATATTTCGTGGACGGACGGGATCCCGGTCCGCACGGTCTGGATTGCATTCTATAAAACACCGGGCCCGTACCGGATCTGCCAGTACGATGCAGATGGCGCGCTTTTGAAGGAAGAAGCGGAAACGAACGTTTTTGTCAACCGTGCGGTATTTGTCGAGGAAGCGACGCGTACGGTCACATTGATTCCGGAAACAACCGTGCAGATCTCTTCCTTGTATGCCTATGGCGAGGGTGCGGTACCGAATTACCATCCGTGGGAGCCGACGCCCGAAAAGCTGGATTATCTGATCGTCGCGATGCATCCGGACGACGACGTGCTGTTTATGGGCGCGCTCGTACCGATGTATTCGGTGGAGCAGGGACGCGTCGGGACGATCTTTTATACGGCGTCGGACTGGCGCGTTCGCAAGGATGAAGCGCAGAACGGCGCATGGATGATGGGGCTTCGTGTTTATCCGATCTTCGGAACGTTTCAGGATATTCCGCCGCGCCTTCGAGAACAGGGCGCAGGACGGTTTCGCAAAGCGGATGTCGCAAAGTATCTGGTCGGCGTTTTGCGCCGGTATCGGCCGGAGGTCGTATTCTCCCATGATTTGAATGGCGAATACGGGCATTGGCAGCACAAGGAGCTTGCGGCTGCCATTCGGATGGCGGTGCCGCTTGCGGCGGACCCGACCTACGATCCCGCGACCGTCGAGCAGTACGGCGTGTGGGAAGTGAAAAAGCTCTATCTGCATTTATACGAGGAGAATCCGATCCACCTGCCCGTAACCGAACCGCTTGCGTCCATGGATGGGCAGACGCCGGTACAGATTGCCGAACAGGCGTTCCAGTGCCATCAGTCGCAGCTGCCGTCGCGTCATGCGGTGCGGAATGAGGGCATATACAGCATGTCGGATTTCGGCCTTGCTTATACGACGGTTGGGCTCGATACCGCGGGCTTGAACGACCCGTTCGAGCATATCGACAAAGCATCGCTGCACACCAAGGCAACGCCGACCCCCGCGC